>NZ_JABXWS010000025.1:26-102463 GCF_015594425.1 Novosphingobium sp. HR1a | reverse complement strand
CGCGCGAGAGGCGGCGGCGCGCGCGCGCGNGNGNGNGNGNGTCGCGTATTCCCCTCCACCACCGACTGCGTCGGCCGTCCCCCTCCCCATCGCTGCGCGACAGGGAGGACTTGCGGTACTTCCCTTCCCCCTCACTCCCCTGTAGGGCGCGGCCCATGGCACTCGCACCGATCCTCAGCTGGGAAAATCTTGGCCTCGTCCAGGGCAATGGTTGGCTCTTTCAGGGCCTCGACATCAACGTGGGGCCGCGCGACCGGCTGGCGCTGATCGGCCGCAACGGCGCCGGGAAAACCACGCTGCTCAAGCTGCTGGCGGGGATCGTCGATGCCGACAAGGGCACCCGCTCGGTGCAGCCGGGCACGCGCGTCGTCACGCTGGAACAGGACCCGTTCTTCACCGGCTACAACACCCTGCTCGACTTCGCGATCCATGGCGACGACGCCCCCGCGCAGCACGAAGTCGAGGCGATCGCCGACCAGCTCGGCATCGACCTTTCGCGCGAGGCCGCCAGCGCATCGGGCGGTGAGCGCCGCCGCGCCGCGCTGTGCCGTGCGCTGGCGATGGAGCCCGACCTGCTGCTGCTCGACGAGCCGACCAACCACCTCGACCTCGCCGCGATCGACTGGCTGGAATCGTGGCTGCAGCGCTACAACGGCGCCTTCGTGGTCATCAGCCACGACCGCACCTTCCTCACCCGCCTGACCAACGCGACGCTGTGGCTCGACCGCGGCGGCCTGCGCCGCAAGGACATCGGCTTCGGCGGCTACGAGGCATGGGAAGAGGAAGTCTACGCCGAGGAAGCGCGCGCCGCGCAGAAGCTCGACGCCAAGCTCAAGATCGAGGCGCACTGGCTGGAACGCGGCGTAACCGCGCGCCGCAAGCGCAATCAGGGCCGTCTGGCGAAGCTGTGGGAAATGCGCGCCACCCGCGCCGCGATGGTCGGCCCGCAGGGCGCGGCCAAGCTGGAAGTCGTCGCCAACGACAGCAAGACCAAGTCGGTGATCGTCGCCGACAAGGTGACCAAGGCCTTCGGAGACCGCACGGTCATCAAGGACTTCTCCCTACGCATCCAGCGCGGCGACCGCATCGGCATCGTCGGCGCCAACGGTTCGGGCAAGACCACGCTGCTCAAGCTGCTGATGGGCGAGATGCAGCCCGATTCCGGCACGATCACGCAGGCCGCCAGCATGGAGCCCACTGTGATCGACCAGCAGCGCAGCCGCATGGAGCCGGAAATGCGTATCCGCGACGTGCTGGCCGAAGGCAGCGACTGGATCGACGTGCGCGGGGTGCGCAAGCACATCCAAGGCTATCTCAAGGACTTCCTGTTCGATCCGGGTCTGGTCGAGGCGAAGGTCGGCACCCTTTCGGGCGGCGAGCGTTCGCGCCTGCTGTTCGCGCGCGAATTCGCCACCACCTCCAGCCTGCTGGTGCTCGACGAGCCGACCAACGATCTCGATCTGGAAACGCTCGACCTGCTGCAGGAAGTGATCTCGGACTACGACGGCACCGTGCTGATCGTCAGCCACGACCGCGACTTCCTCGACCGCACGGTGAACATCACGCTGGGCCTCGACGGCTCGGGCCACATCGACGTGATCGCGGGCGGCTATGCCGACTGGGAAGCCAAGCGCCGTGAGCGCACCGTGGGCGCGGCGAAGAAGGCCAAGGCGGAAACCGCAGCCGCCGCGCCGCAGATGCCCGCCAAGAAGGCCAAGCTGTCCTACAAGGACCAGCGCGACTACGAACTGCTGCCCAAGCGGATCGCGGAACTGGAAGGCCTGATCGCGCGCGACGAGACGGCACTGTCCGACCCGGCGCTCTATACGCGCGACCCGAAGAAGTTCGCCGCGCTGACCGACGCCATCGCCAAGGCACGGACTGAAAAGGATACGGCGGAGGAGCGCTGGCTGGAACTGGCGGAGCAGGTCGAGGGCTGAAACCCACCCCCAACCCCTCCCGCGAGCGGGAGGGGAGCGAGACTTGGCGATTTATCGACTAGTCGCAGCGGGGTGGGCATACCGTGCGCAACGCCCCCTTGCCAAACCCCGCCAATCGGCCGATAGCCCCCTTAAACCAAATCGGTTACAGAGGCTCCGCATGATAAACCGCATCCGCGACATCCGCCGCCAGAAGAACATGACTCTGGCCGACGTGGCGCTGGCCTGCGATCCGCCGACCACCGCGCAGACCATCGGCCGCCTCGAAACCGGCATGCGCAACCTGTCGCTGGTATGGATGAACCGCATCGCCGCCGCGCTGCAGGTGGAGCCGGAAACGCTTCTGCGCTCCGAAGGCGCCGAGCCCGCCCGCCTAGTCGCCACGCTGGGCACTAAAGGCGCCGAGGCGCTGAAGAAGCCGGTCGATGCCGTGCTGCCCAACGATCTCTCCGCCGATGCGCCATGGGTCGTGGTTTCAGTGGACGCCGCCGTCGGCGAATACCGCGAGGGCGACCAGCTGTGGCTGCGCCAGCACCGTCCGGAAGAGGCCACCGACCTGCTCAACCGCGACGTCCTCGCGCCCATGCCGGGCGGACGCTTCGCGTTCGGTCGGCTTATCGAGGGTAGTGCACAAACCGTCACCCTCCTGCCGCCCGCCGCTGGCAAAAGCCCGGTCGCGGTGGAACAACCCGCCTGGCTCGCGGTTGCCGAAATGCTGGTCCGCAAGCTCTGACCCTCGGCCGCCACGGGAAATCCATGCACGTCCTGTCCATCGCCACGCTGTTTCCCAACCCGGTGAAGCCCTCGTTCGGCGTTTTCGTCGGCAACCAGATGCGCGCGGTCGTCGCCAGCGGTCAGGTGGAACTGACGATGGTGAGCCCCATCGGCATCCCGCCCTGGCCACTCTCCACGCGCGAGCCCTACGCGCGGCTGAAGGACATTCCGGAGGTGAGCGACGCGGTGGGCCTCAAGGTCCACTACCCCAAGTTCACCACGTTCCCGAAAGTCGGCGGTGACACCAATCCGGGGCGCATCGCCCGCGCCGTGCTGCCGTTGGTGCGCAAATTGCACAAGGAGAAGCCCTTCGACCTCGTCGATGCGCAGTTCTTCTTCCCGGACGGCCCGGCCGCGGCGATCGTCGCGCGTGAACTGGGCATTCCGCTGACAATCAAGTCGCGCGGGGCGGACATCCATTTCTGGGGCCAGCGCCCGCATGCCCTGAAGCAGATGCTGGAGGCGGCGCACCAGTCCGCCGGGCTGCTCGCGGTCAGTCAGGCGCTGCGCGAGGACATGATCCAGCTCGGCATGCCCGCCGACCGGATCGACATCCACTACACCGGCCTCGACCGCGAGAAGTTCCATCCGATCGAGCGCGGCGCCGCTCGCGCCCTCGTCTCGGCGATGCCGAATCTCGGCATCTGGTCCGAAGGTCCGCTGCTGGTGACGCCCGGTGCGCTGATCCCGCGCAAGGGTCAGGCGCTGGTGATCGAGGCGCTGTGCCGCCTGCCCGAAGCCCGCCTTGCGCTGGCCGGTAGCGGCGAGGACGAGGCACGGCTGAAAGCCCTCGCCCAGCGCCTCGGCGTGGCCGAGCGCGTGCAGTTCCTCGGCCTCGTCGATCACGAACTGCTGCCGCACGTCCTGTGCGCGGCGGACGTGCTGGTACTGCCCTCCGCCAGCGAGGGACTGGCGAACGTGTGGGTGGAGGGCCTCGCCTGCGGCACCCCGATCGTCATTCCCGACATCGGCGGCGCGCGCGAGATTGTCAGCGACGCCAGCGCCGGACGCATCGTCGAACGCACCCCCGACGCCATCGCGGCAGCGGTGGAGGACATCCTCGCCGATCCGCCGACACAGGCGCAAGTAGCCGAACACGTCAGCCGCTTCTCGTGGGGCGTCAATGCCGAGAACATCGTGCACTTCTGGAAGGGCGTGCTGGGGCAGGACGAACCCGCCCCGGAGCTTGAGGAAACCGCCTGACTTTTGCTTCGTCATTGCGAGCGCAGCGAAGCAATGACGGATTTCAGAGCGACGAGCCGCCGTCCAGCACGAACTCCGCGCCGGTGGCGAAGGCGCTCTCGTCGCTGGCGAGGTAGAGGCACAGCGCCGCCACTTCCTCCGGCTTGCCGAGACGGCCGATCGGGTGGCCCGCGACCCATTCGGCGTAGAGCTTTTCGGGCTGGTCGGATTGCGCCAGCACTTTGTCGAGGATCGGCGTGTGGATCACGCCGGGATGCACCGAATTGCAGCGGATGCCGTACTTCTCGTGCGCGTAGTGCAGCGCGATCGACTTGGTCATGTGAGTGACGCCCGCCTTCGCGGCGTTATAGGCGGCCAGATAGTCCCGAGCACGGATGCTCGCCATCGAGGCGATGTTGATGACCGAACCGCCGGTGCGCTTCATCAGCGGAACGACATGCTTGCAGCCAAGGAACGGCCCGGCAAGATCCACGTCGAGTTCATGGCGGAAAGCGTCCAGAGTCAGCGCCTCCACCGAACCGACGGTGGTGATCCCGGCGCAGTTCACAAGCACGTCGAGGCGGCCATGCAGTTCGTCCGCCCGAGCGAAGGCGGTGATCCACTGATCTTCCTGCGTCACGTCGAGAGGGACGAAATGCGCCGCCGCGCCAAGGTCTGCGGCCAGCCGCTCGCCCGCAGCCGCGTCGATATCGGCGACCAGCACCGCTGCGCCCTCGGCCATGTAACGGCGCACGATCGCCTCGCCCAGCCCCGAGGCGGCGCCGGTGACCAGCGCCACTTTGCTTTCGATCCGTCCCGTCATGCCGCTCTCTCCGTTTTTCTTCGGCCACGGACTTGGCCCGCGGCGTCGCTCTCGGCCACCTGTGCAAAGTGAGAGCGGCGCTTCGCCCGGGGCGCCCCTAGCCTTCGCGGCACAACGAAGAGAGGACAATTCCATGCGCATCATCGTGGCCGGCTGGCTGCGCTATGCAGGCGACGAGAGCACCTGCGCCGAGATCATCACCACGGGCCGCGACCACATCCTCGCCGCGCGCGAGGAGAAGGGTTGTCTCGCCTATACGTGGGCGGTCGATCCGATCGATCCCGGCGTGATCCAGGTCTACGAGGAATGGGAGAGCGAGAAAGACCTCCTCCAGCACTTCGCCGACCCGCCTTACGCCGACATGCGCGCGCATCTGGAGCAGTGGGAGATCACCGGGTTCGGCGTGCAGCTTTACGGCGCGGGCATGCCGGAGGCGGTCTATGCGGATGACGGCTGGCCGCGGAAGGAGATTTTCGGGGTAACGCTGGAAGGCTGACACCGGGCAAATGTGCGTCGTCCCGGACTTGATCCGGGACCGCTGGCCGTGAACCACCGAACCATCGGCAGGGTGCTTCGCGGCGAGCACGCATCTAAAGACAGCCAGCGGCCCCGGATCAAGTCCGGGACGACGTCACCCCTCGATCGGGATCAGGAAATCCATCGTGTAGCGCTTGGCCTTCCAGCCCTCGGGCGTGCGCACGACGTCGAAGTAGTAGCGCCCGTTGACGGTGATCCCGCCGCCCGCCTTGTACTTGCCCATGCCGATCACATAGGCGCGGATCGACGCGGTATCGCCGTCGTAGGCGGTGATCGCGAAGTTCGTCAGGTAATGCGCGTGAGCCGCCATCGCCGTGAAGGTGTCCTCGAAGAACTTGCGGATCTCGCCGTGTCCATTGAGGCTGGGAAAACCGATGCCCGACAGGTCGAACACCGCGTCCTCCACGAAGACGGCGCAGATGCCGTTAAGGTCATGCAGGCTGTCGACGGCATGGGCATAGGACACAAGCAGGTCCTGGATCGCCAGACGATCCTCGATGGGGCAGGCGATCATTCTGACGCACCCTTCACGTAATCGTTGAGCAGTTCGTGGAAGCGCTGGATACGCTTTTCCTGACCCGGCAGGATGCAGCCCTTGAACCCGCGGGAGTTCAGGCCCTGTTGCTGGCTGGTGCCGATCGACAGGTCCTGATCGGCCACGTAGCCCACCGAAACGCCGTCGCCGTAAACCGAATGGCGCGCCACCGCGTCATGCTGCAGCGGCAACATGCCGAGCGGGGTGAAGACCTCCTTCATGCCCTCGACCGGCGGATAGAGGCACCAGTGCTGGAACACGCACTTTTCCGGATCGGTCGGGTGCGGCTCGGTGCGCAGGACCTGCAACTGCTCGGGGCTCATGGTGAGCGTCAGGTTGGGGAACAGAGTGCAGTGGAAATAGTCCACCAGCTGCTGGTCGCTCATGTTGTCGTAATTGGTGTAGCCCCGGCCCGGACCGAGGCGGCGCTTCGCCTCGATGATCGCTTCGCGCAGATCACCCGTGCGGCCGTTGTATTCCTCGGGATCGATGCCCCACGCCCGCGCTGCCTCGCCCAGCGGAGCGGGCACTTCGGAGGTGTGGTAATCGACGCGGGTGGTCGCCTGATGGCCCTTCATCCACATCGAGTTGTGGCCCGAGGGGTACATCTCGAACAGGGTGTCGGGCAGGCCGTCGTTGATGAAGGTCGCCAGTTCGGGGTGGATCGTCGGGAGGTGATAGCTCTCGTTGAAGTTGTCGCGGATGATCTTCCAGTTGAAGTCCGCATCGGCCGAGACGTTGAGCACCCGCACCCAGTTCTCGATTCCGTAGCCCTTAAGGCGCTCGGGGAACGGTTCGAGCCATTCGTGCAGCGGGGCGACGTCGTCGTCCATGCACCAGAACACGAACGGGCCCCATGTCTCGCAGCGCAGTTCGGAAAGGTGGACCTTGCCGCAGGGCGTGCCGCCTTCGAAATCGTCGGGGTCCTGCACTTTGGCGAGGGTGCCGTCGAGGTCGAAGGTCCAGTTGTGATAGCCGCAGACGATGCGCGGCACGCTGGCCATCTCGCCCAGCACGAGCCGGTTACCCCGGTGCGGGCAGGAGTTGTAGAACGCCTTGATCGAGTCGTCCTCCTGCTTGACCATGATGACGGATTCTTTGGCGAAGTTGTGGCGGATGATGTCACCCGGCTCCTCCAGTTCCGCCAGCAACCCGCCAAGGTGCCAGACCTTGGGCCAAAGGTTCTTCATCTCGCCGTCCATCCACTCCTTAGTGGTGTAGCGGTCGGCGGTGATGGTATCGCCGCGCACCGGCGGATCGAATTCCTGCGAGTAGCGGGAAACCTTGGTATGGATGTTCATGGCTTCAGGTATCCTGTGGTTATCGCTGTTATCGTTGGCCAGAATTGGACTGGCTGGGATCGGTGCCGGCCCGGCCGCCGCGCGGGGCTTCCGGATTGGCGGCGAAGAAGTCGAGGGTGCCCGGATCGTCCTTGACCCAGTCGGTCACCAACGTGCGGGTGACGATGCGCCATTCGCCGTCGCGGCAGGCATAAGTGTCGAGGTAGCGGCCCGAGATGAACAGGTCGCGCACGCCCCCGTCCTCGCTCGAAACCGAGTGCCACGCCTGGAAGTACCACTCGCCGGTAGCGCCA
Source organism: Novosphingobium sp. HR1a (assembly GCF_015594425.1). Lineage (NCBI taxonomy): Bacteria > Pseudomonadati > Pseudomonadota > Alphaproteobacteria > Sphingomonadales > Sphingomonadaceae > Novosphingobium > Novosphingobium sp. HR1a. Next base: position 95,078 of record NZ_JABXWS010000025.1, on the reverse strand, counting down.
TCCCCGTCGACGGCGATGCGCGACTGGCCGAGCAGGTGGTGCGTGGCGTTCATGTCGGCGAGGAAGCCTTGCGCGAAGGCCACGAATTCGTCGGCGCTGCCCTTCATCAGGCCGCAGTCGACGACGGCGTCGTCATGGAAGGCGCTGCGCTGCAGGTCCGGTTCCAGCCGGTCGAGACCGCGCATGTAGCGCGCCGCCGCATCGGCGATGTCGCGCCGCGCAGCGAGGTCGCGGACTTCAGCCTCGAGGTCGAAGCGGGTGGTCGTCAGAGTGTCCAAGAGGCAGGACTCCGGACAGATTGCTCGCGTGCGCTGGGCATGGCCTTTCACTCTCCCGTTCCCGGACAGGGCGCGTCTGTTTTCTTGCGCGCCTCTGGCCTTGAGTGCGGCCGGCGATAAATAAACCGGCTCAACTGCCGGTTTTTATGCTACGCTCCGGCGCATCTGCTAACCTGCGACTTAGGATAGGTTCGGGCGAACCCGCTGATAGCGCAGGGAAACAAAGGGATACGGGGGAAGGACGATGAAGGCCGAGGCACTGCAGGACCGGATGCTCAACGCGCTCATGCCCGAACTGCATGCCCGCCTGCCGGAGAATGGCGTCCCCGAAAAGTGGCAACAACGCAAGAGCGCGATGATGCGCGAGCGGCTGGTTTCCGGAGCGATCGACTGCCTCGTGGAGAGCGGCTACCCCGGCCTTACCACCGCCGCGGTGGCGAGCGCCAGCGAGGTGTCGCGCGGGACGATGCACCATCACTTCCAGACCAGAATGGAACTCGTGTCCGCCGTCGTCGATCAGGTCGTCTACCACCGGATGCGCACGTTCCTCGCCGACTACTTCGACGCGGTTTCGCGCCGCACCGACGAGCCGATGATCGAACTGGCCTGCGATGCCCACTGGCGCTCGGTCCAGACGCGGGACTATGCGGCATGGCTCGAACTGGCCGTCGCGGCCCGCACCGACGCGGAACTGGCGGCAATCTTCGAACCCGCCGCGCGCCGCTACGACGCCATCTGGGCAAGCGAGATGATCGAGGCCTTCCCGCAATGGCGGGAGGACTGGGACAACCTGAAGCTCGCGCACGACTTCACCAGCGCGGTGCATGCCGGGATGCTCCTGCACAAGCCGATCTTCGACGACACGCGGATCGACCGCCTGCGCCGCTTCGCCGCACGCACGATGCAGAAGCTGAGTGAGGATGCGGCGGGGGCTTCGACAAGCTCAGCCTGAGCGGGATCGGGAACAGAGCCCTACCTCCGCTCACCCTGAGCTTGTCGAAGGGGCGCAGCACCCGCGCTTCTCTCAAAAGTCACAGGTGTCGCTGCGGCGATCCCTCTTCCAGACTTGCTCCCGATAACGAATCCCGAAAACCGGGCATCGAAGGAAAGGATATCCCGATGGCGACAGTGGCAATCACCGGAGCAGCGCGCGGCATCGCGTACGAACTCGTCAAGCAGCATGCCGAGCGCGGCGACCGGGTCTATGCCCTCGCCCGCGATCCCTCGGGCGCGGCCGCGCTCAACGAACTGGCAGCCTCCTCGGACGGCAGGATCACGGTCCACGCGATGGACGTGGGCGACAATGCCTCGGTCGCCTCGGGCGCTGCGGATACCGGCAGCGAACCGGTCGACGTGCTGTACAATGTCGCCGGCGTCACCGGCAAGGCGGAACCGCAGTTTGACGGGATCGACTGGGACGACTTCGACAATTCGATCGAGATCATGCTGAAAGGCCCGCTGCGCGTGCTCAGCGCCTTCCTGCCGCGCCTGCACGACGGTTCGAAGGTCATCAACTTCTCCAGCCAGCTCGGCGCATCGACCTGGCCTTACGGCGGCTACTGGCCTTACGCGGCGGTCAAGGCAGGTCTGAACCGCATGATGCGCTCGGTCGCGTTCGACCTGAAGGAACGCGGCATCGTGGTCGGCGTCATTCACCCCGGCTACGTCGCCACCGACATGAGCGGCCCCGGCGCCGACATCTCCCCGCAGGAAAGCGCGTCCTCGATCATGGCCCTGACGGATGGCTGGGCGATCGAGGAGACCGGCGAATTCTACAAGTGGAACGGCGAAAAGCACGCCTGGTAAGGAGACCCCGACCATGGCATTCACCGGACCGCTGGAGGACCGCATCCTCATCCGCGAATTGCTCGATACTTATGCCCACGCGGTGATGACCCGCGATGCCGAGACATGGGCCTCGACCTGGGCGGAGGATTCGTACTGGGCCTTGCCCGAATTTCCCGACCTTGGCGGCTTCACCGGCAAGGAAACGATCGTTTCCGCCTGGGTGGAATCGATGAAGAACTATGGCCTCGGCGGCAATGCCGCCAAGCCGATGGTCTACGTGGCCCACCCCGGCGAGATCCGCATCGAGGGCGACCGGGCCTCGGCGATCTCCTATACCTCGGAGATCTTCGAGGACCCGGCCTCGGGCAAGACCATGCGCCTTCGCGGCCGCTACGTGGACGAACTTGCGAAAGCGGACGGCCAGTGGCGCTTCACCCGCCGCGAATACACGACCTTCGACGCGCGCGAGGATTGATGCCCCGTCGTCCCGGGGCCAAGCCCGGGACGACGACGGCTTCACAGCCCCAACTGCTCGAACATCTTGCGGGTCATCGCGCTCATGTGAGCCATGACTTGCGCAATGGTGCCCTGCACTTCCGCGAAGCGCAGCGGCTTCACGCGCTCGACCAGCACTTCCTCAGGCGTTGGCTGCTGCGCAAAAAGCGCCATGACCTCGTCGGCGAATTCATCGAGCGGTTGGTAGCCTTCGCGCGTGCTCTGTCCGGGGGTGAGGTCGGTCTGCACGGCGGGAGGAGCAAGTTCGATCACCTCGACGCTACCGCGCAGCATCTCGCGAAGCGACATCGTGTAGCTGTGGATCGCAGCCTTGGTCGCATTGTAGGTCGGTGTGCCCGGCAGCGGCACGAAGGCCAAGCCCGACGTAACGTTGACGATCGTCCCGTCGCCCCTGGCCACGAGATGATCCACCAGCGCGTCGATGAGCCGGATCGGGCCGAGCAGGTTGGTGGTGATCGTCGCCTCGGCGTCCGACAAGTCGCGGGCGCGGTCCAGCCGCTCGTAGCGCATGATGCCGGCATTGTTGACCAGCACGTTGAGCGCCGGGAACTTCTCCAGCACTTCTGCGGCGAACGCAGCTACGCCTGCGGCGCTTTCCACGTCGAGCCTGATCGCATGCATGTTCTCGCGGCCCGCACAGGCGGCTTCCAGCGCGTCAAGGCGACGCCCGGCGACGATCACGGTGTTACCCGCATCGTGGAAGCGCTGCGCCAGCGCCTCGCCGATGCCCGAGCCGCCGCCGGTGATGAGGATGGTGTTTCCGGTGGTCTTCATGGGGACACTCCTTGGTTGACGCCTCCGATCTAGCACTCCACATTCTATCGGAAAGAAGGCACCCAAAAGATTTATACTTACCCGAAAGAGAGTGACCCAATGGCCGCCCGTCCCGCCCCCGACAAGAACTGCGAGCACATCGACCCGCGCGTGGAAGCGCTCGTCACCGAGCTGATCGGGCGTGTAGCGGACAAGTGGACGATGATCCTGCTCGAAGTGCTCGAGGAAAACGGCGTGCAGCGCTTCACCCAATTGGCCCGCGCCGTGCCGGATATCAGCCAGAAGATGCTGACCCAGACGCTGCGCCGCATGGAGAGGGACGGGATGCTGACTCGCACCGTCCATCCCGTAGTCCCGCCGCGAGTGGACTATGCCCTAACCCCGCTGGGCGAGACGCTGTCCGAGGCCTTCTGCGGCGTATGGATGTGGGCGGAAGCGAACCTTGATCGCGTGGAAAGAGCACGCGAGGAATTCGACGCGCGTTAGAGCGGCTCCCGAGTCATCAGGTGATTCCCCCTGCTTAGAAAATGCTCTAATTCAGGAGGCTGCGCAGCAGTTCCATCGCGCTGCGCCGGGCCAGTCGCTCCGGGACGTAGACGACCGGGACGGCCTTTCCCTCGATCAGTTCGGCGACGTCGATGGTTTCCTTGAGCGCGATGCCGCAGCGGTCATGCGCGCGCCAGCGGACCTGTCCCTTGATCACCTGATCGCCGACGACAAGCTCTACCGCGACGCCGCGTGCCGGAGGTGCATCGACCAGCGCCAGCACACCGCGCGAAGAGGCATTGGCCAGCGTCGCCTCGGCAACGCGGCTACCGATGCGGATGTTGGCCTTGATGGCCAGCATCGTGCGCGTTTCCATCCGCTGACGGTGAATGAACATGCCCGCTCCCTGCAAAGAACCGGGTCCGAGTATACGGGATGAATGCCTAAAACGGAGTTAAATCGCCTTTAACATCCCGGCCCGCCTTCACGGCGGGCCGGGAGCGTGGATCACGCCGCCTTCTTCTTAAGGCGCCAGGCATGCAGCAGCGGCTCGGTATAGCCGCTCGGCTGCTCGACGCCCTTGAACACGAGGTCGCAGGCCGCCTGGAAGGCCATGCTGGTGTCCCAGTTGCCCGCCATCGGTTCATAGAGCGAATCGCCCGCATTCTGCGCATCGACCTTGGCGGCCATGCGCTTGAGCGATTCCATGACCTGCTCCTTCGAGCAGACACCGTGCAGCAGCCAGTTCGCCATGTGCTGGCTGGAGATGCGCAGCGTCGCGCGGTCCTCCATCAGCCCGACATCGTTGATGTCCGGCACCTTGGAGCAGCCGACGCCCTGGTCGATCCAGCGCACGACATAGCCGAGCAACCCTTGCGCATTGTTGTCGAGTTCCTCGCGAACCTCTTCCTCGGACCAGTTGGTGCCTTCGGCCAGCGGCACCAACAGTAGCAGGTCGAGCCCGGGAATGTCCTCATTGGCGATGCCTTCGCGCAGGCCGAAGACATCGACCTGGTGATAATGCATCGCGTGGAGTGTCGCAGCGGTCGGCGACGGCACCCAGGCAGTGTTAGCGCCGGTCTTCGGGTGGCCGATCTTCTGCTCCATCATGTCGCGCATCATGTCGGGCGCCGCCCACATCCCCTTGCCGATCTGCGCCACGCCCGAAAGACCATGGCGCAGGCCGATGGCGACGTTGCGCTTCTCGTAGGCCGCGATCCACGCCGAGCCCTTGATCGCGGCCTTGCGGATCATCGGACCCGCATGCATCGAGGTGTGAATCTCGTCGCCGGTGCGGTCGAGGAAGCCGGTGTTGATGAAAACGATACGGTCCTTCACCGCCTCGATGCAGGCACCAAGGTTCGCCGACGTCCGGCGCTCCTCGTCCATGACGCCGACCTTGATGGTGTAGCGCGAGAGGCCCAGCAGGTCCTCCACCGCATCGAACAACGCGTTGGTGAAGGCGCACTCCTCAGGCCCATGCATCTTGGGCTTGACGATGTAGATGCTGCCCTCGCGGCTGTTGCCGTACTTCGTGAGGCCCCGAACGTCCTGCGTCGAGATTGCGCTGGTGATCACCGCGTCCATGACGCCCTCGGGGATTTCCGAGCCATCGGGCAGCAGGATCGCCGGGTTGGTCATGAGGTGACCAACATTGCGCACGAACAGCAGCGAGCGGCCGAACAGCGCCTTCTCGGCCCCATCCGCAAGCGTCACCGTCTTGTCGGCCGCCAGTTCGCGCGTGAGCGTCCGGCCACCTTTTTCGAAGGTGTCGGTCAGGTCGCCCCGGATGATGCCAAGCCAATTGGAATAGCCGGCGATCTTGTCTTCGGCATCGACCGCCGCGACCGAATCCTCGAGATCGACGATGGTGGTCAGCGCGGCTTCGAGGACGATGTCGGCGATGCCAGCCTTGTCCGTGCTGCCGACCTGGCTGGCCGCATCGACGACGACTTCGATGTTGAGGCCGTTGTTGGCGAACAGCAGGCCCTTGGCGGTACGACCGATGAACTGCGACGCGTCGGCGATTTCGACTGTATCGACATCTGCCAGATCAGCCCACGAGCCTGCCTTCAGCGGCACCGCCCGGTCGAGGAACGCCCGACCCGCCGCGATGACTGCGGCGCCGCGCACCGCGTCGTAGCCCGGCCCCTGCGCGGGCGCGGCGTCGAGCGCATCGGTGCCATACCAGGCGTCATAAAGGCTGCCCCAGCGAGCATTGGCGGCGTTCAGCAGAAAGCGCGCGTTGAGCACGGGCACGACCAATTGCGGCCCGGCCATCGTCGCGATTTCGGGATCGACGCCCTGGGTGCCGATGGTGAAGTCGGCCGGTTCGGGCACGAGATAGCCGATCTCGCGCAGGAAGGCCTGATACTCGGCCTGGTCGATCGGCTTGCCCGCACGCGCAAGGTGCCACTCATCGATCCGGGCCTGAAGCGAATCGCGCTTGTCGAGGAGTGCGCGATTGCGCGGCGCAAACTCGGCCACGAGCGACGCGAAGCCCTGCCAGAAGCCGGCAGCATCCTGTCCGATCGGGGGCAGAACCTGCTCCTCCACGAACTTCGCCAGCCCCGCATCGACCTGCAGCCCCGAACGATCAACTCTGTCAGTCATTGCCATCTTCACCCTTTGGCCTCGCAATGGTTTGGAACGCGCACGGGTATCGTGCCACGCTCTCGTCAAATACCAAAACTGCCCTGGGGAAGGATGTGAGCCCTATGGCCGATGCGCGCGGCCTTGGCAACCGCGCCGAAAGTATCGTCATCCATCAGTCGGTTGCGACGCGGGACACCTTTTACGGGCCCGTCCTGATTTATTAATCGTCGGAAACCCTTACATTCAAGGTTTCGTTAAGCACGAGACTCGGCGGGAACGCGCGGTTGGCACGAACGTTGCTGAACTGTGACCAGAACAAAGGGATGAAAATGCTCCGGAAAGTCGGTCGCCTGTTCGTGATCAAGAGCAACTGGGAAGCCTACATGATCATCTACGCCCTCGCGCTGGGCGCGGTGGAGCGTGGCAGTGTGTACCTTACCCGGTTCCCCGGATTCGGTGGCAAGCTCCTGTTCCTGGCTTGCACCGGCGCCGTGTTCATGGCCGGCGCCAAGATACTCGACTGCATCAAGTTCGAGAAGGCCGCGCTGCTTGCGAAGGCACAAGCCTCCTCTCCCGACCATGGGGTCGAGCGAAAGGCCGCGTAACTGTCAGAAATTCGCCCCGTCGATCTTTTTGACCGTCAGCGCGTCAAGGTCGGCGTCCGGCACGCAGCGCAAGTTTATCGCCGCCATCTTCGCGCCGTCGGGCCCCTCTCCTCGCGCAAAGGCCTCAACCCCGCAGGTCGGGCAGAACTGGTGCCCGATCACGTGCCGGTTGAAGCGATACTCGACGAGATCATCCGCCCCGCTCCCGATCGTCAGGGCCTCGTGCGGGACGAAGGCAAGGAGGAATCCCTTGCGGCGGCAATGTGAGCAATTGCAACTCATTGCCTCGGCAGGAATTTCTCCGGAGACCGAGAACGTCACCTTGCCGCAATGGCAGCTGCCTGAAAATGTCATGGCCGAACCATCCTTTCCGTGAAGCGGCCGCAAGCCGGGCATGGAGCGGAGAGGTGGGGCGATTCTGTTGATAGGCTCGCCCCCAGCCCCCGGAATCCGCTTCTGTTACCCGGTGGGTCCAACCGTGTTCTAACTTTGTAACTTCAGGGCGTTAGCCCCTAGAATTACGCCGCGAGAGCAAGTGCTTCGTTGTCGTTGGCACTTATGAGTTTTGAGCCTTGAACGGGTTACTCAGCCCGGAAGAAAACACCGCTTTTCAACACACGTCGATCCTAGTTCGGCCCCGTCATCACCCCTGCGACAACAGGGTTGTTCCCGTATGGAAACGGGTGATGGTGGAGCCGCCGGGTACCGCCCCCGGGTCCGCTGCGTCTATTGCACGGGGCAATTTATCCTCATAGCCGACCGAGGCCGGCAGGAGCCCATATAGGGGCTCCCGCCTGAATGTGAAGTGAAAGTGGATGAGTTGTTTGGGGAATGCCCATGCTGGGCATTCCCGTTGCGGCACCGGCCCACGCCCCCACCCGACCACCCAACGATAGTACCCTAAGGGTGGTCGGGTGGGGGCGTGGGCCGGTGCCGCAAAAATCCGCCTGCGGCGGATTTTCAGATTACTTCTTGCGCAGTTCCTCGAGGATTTCCTTCAGCGCGATCAGTTGCGGATCAACCGGGGCTTCCGGTGCCGGAGCGGCTGCAGCGGCTTCGGCTTCCTGCTTCTTCACCGAATCGATCATCTTGTTGACCGAACGGACCAGCAGGAACAGCACGAAGGCGATAATCAGGAAGTTGACCACCTGGGTGATGAACTCGCCGTAGCCGATCATCGGCACGCCGGCCGCCTTCAGCGCGGCATAGTCGGTAAGGCTGCCCTTGTAGTCCGCCGGTGCGTCGCCCAGCTGGAAGAAATACTTCGAGAAATCGATGCTGCCGAACAGCCAGCCGATTACCGGCATGATCATGTTCTCGTTCAGTGACGACACGATCTTGCCGAAGGCAGCACCGATCATCACACCGACTGCGAGGTCCAGCACGTTGCCGCGTGCAATGAACTTCTTGAATTCGTCTACGATTGCCATGCGCCTGGTTCCCCTTCTGCCGGCCAAATGGAAATAAATCTGAGTGCTGTTTGACACACTCCACCCGGCCCCTCAAACGTTTGTTAACCGACCGGGTTTCCACCGAGCCCGCCCGGCGTCCTTGATCCGCCATCGCGGAGCGCTATCTATCCCGTGGAAGCCGCCGGTTCGCCCGGCGCGCAGTGGAGGAACGAAGTCCGATGACGCTCTTCAACGCCCGCTCGGCAAAGACCGGTCTGGTTCTCGCGGCCGCGCTTTCGCTGTCCGCTTGTGGTTTCAACTCGGTGCCTACCAAGCAGGAGGCTGCCAAGGCCAAATGGGCCGATGTCGAGGCCGCTTTCCAGGAACGCTCGAACCTCGTTCCCAACCTTGCCGCCGTCGCCAAGGGTGCGGCCGAGCAGGAAAAGTCGATCCTCGTCGGCGTGACCGAGGCCCGCGCCAAGGCCACCTCGGTGCAGATCAGCGCCGACGACCTCGGCGACCCGAAGAAGATGGAGCAGTTCCAGCAGGCGCAAGCCAACCTTGGCGCCGGCATCGGCCGCCTGCTCGCCAGCGTGGAAGCCTATCCGGACATCAAGTCCAGCACCAACTACCAGATGCTGCAGAGCCAGCTCGAGGGTCAAGAAAACCGCATCCGCGTCGCCATCCGCGACTACAACGGCGCGGTTCAGGACTACAACACCGAAGTCCGCACTTTCCCCTCGATGATCGGCGCGCGCCTGCGCGGAGCCGATCCGCTGGTGCCCTACAAGGCCGTTACGCCCGGCGCCGAAGCCGCCCCGAGCCTCGAAGGAAAGCTCTGATCCGATGGCCCGCATCCGGGCCGTCTCGCTGGCCGCGCTTCTGTGCCTGCTGGCCCTCGTTTCGGGGGCTGGCAGCGCATGGGCGCAGGCCGCGCAACTGCAGTTCCCCAAACTCACGGGGCGCGTCGTCGATGCCGCGAACATCATCCCCGACGCCGAGGAAGCGCAACTGACGCAAAAGCTGGAGGCGCTGGAGAAGCAGTCGCACCGCCAGCTGGTGGTGGCGACGATCCCTTCGCTCAATGGCTACGAGATTTCCGACTACGGCTACCAACTCGGCCGCGCCTGGGGGATCGGGCAGAAGGGTGACAACAACGGCGCCATCCTCATCGTCGCACCCAACGAGCGCAAGGTGCGCATCGAGGTCGGCTACGGCCTCGAAGGCACACTGACCGACGGGATGAGCTTCCTCATCATCAACCAGCAGATCCTCCCCCGCTTCAAGGCCAACGATTACCCCGGCGGGATCGAGGCAGGCACCGACGCCATCATCAGGCAACTGACCCTGCCCCCCGAAGAGGCGCAGAAGATCGCCGCCCAGGCCGACAAGGCGCGCGCCGATCAGGGCGACGACATCTCGCCCGGCACGGTCATCTTCATCCTCTTCGTGATCTTCTTCTTCGTCCTGCCGATCATGCGCGCGGCCAGCCGCGGCGGACGGCGCAGCCGCTACGGCAGCATCGACACACCGATCATCTGGTTCCCCACCAATTCCGGCGGTAGCAGTTGGGGTGGCGGCGGTGGCTGGGGCGGCGGAGACGGCGGCGGCTTCTCCGGAGGCGGCGGCGATTTCGGCGGCGGCGGCGCGAGCGGGGACTGGTAGGCCATGGCAAGACCCAAATACCTCACCCCCGAGGACCACGAGCGCATCCGCGCCGCGGTGGCCGAGGCCGAACTGCTCAGTTCAGGCGAGATCGTCACGATGCTGACCGACCGATCGGACGGCTACACCGACGTCGCGCTGGCGTGGTCGGCCTTCGTGGCGTTCCTGGCCCTCTCCGCGCTGGCGATCGCGCCTGATTTCTACATGGGTCTCTACGACGCACTGATCGCCGACTGGGGCCATGAGTGGTCGCCCGGAATGATCCTCTCGCTGGCGCTGGGCGTGGCGACGATCAAGTTCGCGGGGATGACGCTGCTGCAGCTGTGGCAGCCGCTCAAGTTCTTCCTGATCCCGGCGCCCATCCGCACCACCCGCGTCCACGGCCAGGCCACCCGCGCCTTCCGCATGAGCGCGGAGCGGCGCACCACCGGGCGCACCGGCATCCTCATCTACATCTCGATGCGCGAACACCGCGTCGAGATCCTCGCCGACGAGGCCATCGCCAGCAAAGTAGAGCCCGGCACCTGGGCCGACGCCATCGCCGCGATGCTGGGCGAACTGCGCGAGGGCCGCACCGCCGACGCCATGATCGCCGGCGTCGCCAAAGTCGGCGCGATCCTCTCCTTGCACGTCCCGCGCCTGCCGGACGACGTCAACGAACTGCCCGACGGAACCATCGAATTATGAGCATGCCGGATCATTACGATGCCGATCACCCCGTCGAGACGATGTGGGAAGGCCGCTTCATCACCGTGAAGAAGAAGGGCCGCTGGGAATACGTCGGCCGCGCGCGCGGCATCCGCGCGGCGGTGATCCTGGCGATCGACCCGGAAGACCACGTCATCCTCGTCGACCAGTACCGCGTGCCGCTCGGCAAGCGCTGCATCGAACTGCCCGCAGGGCTCGTCGGCGACGATGACGATAAGGCCGATGAGCACGCCGCCACCGCCGCCGCGCGCGAACTGGAGGAGGAAACCGGCTACCACGCAGGCCGCATCGAGAACCTCGGCGAGTTCTACTCTTCGCCCGGCATGGTCTCCGAAAGCTTCACGCTGTTCCGCGCGCACGATCTGGTGAAGGTCGGCGAAGGCGGCGGCGTCGACAGCGAGGACATCGTGGTGCACCGCGTGCCGCGTTCGGGGCTTGCACAGGCGCTCGAAACGTGGCGCGGCGAGGGATACGCGATCGACGTGAAGATGCTCACGCTGCTCGGCCCGTCCATCCTCGGCTGACATGCGCACCAACCCCGGCGTCTGCCAGCGCAAGGCGCGCTACGCCAGCGAAGCCGAGGCGCTGGAAGTCGCCGCGCGGGCACCCTTCCCGCTGCGTCCGTACAAGTGCGGGCTGTGCCGCAGGTATCACCTGACCAGCCGGACCAAGGGCATGAAGCTGCCGAAGTTCGAACTGGAGAGGCGATCGAGTAATTCCTCCCCGAGCTTGTCTCGGGGAGGTGGCAGCCCGGAGGGCTGACGGAGGGGGAATTTCCGGAACTCGCGCCCTCCACCACCCGCTGCGCGGGCGGTTTCCCTGCCCGAGACAAGCTCGGGGAAGAATTTTACTTACAGCGTCGTGAAGATCGCGCCGAAGTCCTTGCCGCCGTTGCCGGCCTCGACGAAGGCTTCGTAGATCTTCGTCGCGTGCTCGCCCATCGGCACGGTGGCGCCCGCCGTCTCAGCGCCGCCCATGGCGAGACGCAGATCCTTAAGCATCAGCGCCGAGGCGAAACCGCCCGCATAGCCATTGTCCGCCGGGCTGGCCGCGCCGACGCCCGGTGCCGGGGTATAGTCGTTGAGCGACCAGCAGTAGCCGGTGGACTTCGAGCTGATCTCGTAGAACTTCTGCGGATCGAGGCCCGCCTTCTCGGCCAGCGCCAGCGCCTCGCAGGTGCCGATCATGTGGACCGCGAGCAGCATGTTGTTGCACATCTTGGCAACCTGCCCCGCGCCGCTCTCGCCCGCGAGAATGACGGCTTTGGCCATCGGTTCGAGCACGACTTTCGCCTTCTCGAACGTGGGTGCCGGACCGCCCACCATGAAAGTAAGCGTGCCGCCGTTGGCCGCCGCGATGCCGCCCGAGACCGGGGCATCGACCATCTCGTAGCCCGCCGCCGTCGCCAGCTCGGCCACTTCGCGCGCCGTGGCGAGGTCGATGGTCGAGCAGTCCAGGAACAGCGCGCCCGCCGGGGCCTTGCCGATCACGTCGGCAGTGTAGACCGCCTTCACGATGCCGCCGTTGGGCAGCATCGTGACGACGGCTTCGGCGTCCTTCACCGCGTCGGGGACGGCGGTATAGGTGGCGCAGCCGTTCTCGGCCGCCTTGGCCAGCGCGTCGGCGGACAAGTCGAAGGCGTGGACTTCGTGGCCCGCCTTGACGAGGTTTGCGGCCATGCCGCCGCCCATATTGCCCAGGCCGATGAATGCGATCTTCATGGAATATCTCCCCTCCCGCTTGCGGGAGGGGCCGGGGGTGGGCCTTCTCCCGAAACTAATGGTGGACCTGTCTAAATCAGGCCCACCCCTGCCCCCTCCCGCAAGCGGGAGGGGAATGCGACGTTACTTGCCCTTCCACACCCCGGGGCGCTTCTCGACGAAGGCGGCCATGCCTTCGGCCTTGTCCTCGGTCGCGGTGAGCACCTGGAACATGCGGCGCTCCAGCACGAGGCCGGTGTCGAGCGTGGTCTCGAAGGCGAGGTTGACCATTTCCTTGTTCATGGTCGCGGCGAGCGGCGGCATCGCGGCGATCGTCGCGGCCGACTTCAGCGCCGTCTCCAGCAGGTCGGCGAGCGGTACGACTTGGCTGACGAGACCCGAGCGCTCCGCCTCCGCAGCATCCATCATGCGGCCGGTGAGGCACATGTCCATGGCCTTCGACTTGCCGACGGCGCGGGTCAGGCGCTGCGAGCCGCCCATGCCCGGCGCGACGCCGAGCTTGATCTCGGGCTGGCCGAACTTCGCGTTTTCCGAGGCGATGATGAAGTCCGCCATCATCGCCAGTTCGCATCCGCCACCCAGCGCGAAACCGTTGACGGCCGCGATCCAGGGCTTGCGGGTGGTCTTGACGATCTGGCTGGTCCAGCCAGCGAAGAAGTCCTCCGAATAGAACTCGGCGCTGGGCTTGTCCGACATCTCCTTGATGTCGGCGCCAGCCGCGAAGGCCTTCTCGCCCGAACCGGTGATGACCGCGCAGCCCTGCGACGGGTCTGCCTCGAAGGCGGCGAAGGCCGCGATCAGATCGGCCAGAACCTTCGAATTCAGCGCGTTGAGTGCCTGCGGACGGTTGAGCGTGATGAGCGTGACGCCGCCCTTCTGCTCGACCAGGATCGTTTCGTACGTGCTCATAGGGGCTTCCATTCCTCTTCGGGGGAAAGGGGCGCGAAGATCGCGTCCAGCATCTCTTCGGTCACGCCTTCGGGCGTAGCCGGGTTCCATTGCGGATTCTGGTCCTTGTCGACGATGACCGCGCGCACCCCTTCCGCAAAGTCCGGCAGGACCAGCACGCGGGCGCCGAGGCGGTATTCCATGGCCATGTTCTGCGCGAACGTCTCCAGCCCCAGCGAGGCTTCGAGCTGGCGCAGCGAGACCTTGCAGGCCTGCGGGCTCTTGGTGCGCAGGCTCGCGAGTTCCTTCACCGCCCATTCGCCGCCATCGCTTTCCAGCGAGGCCAGCACCTGTTCCAGCGTGTCGAAGACGAAGTGCTTGCGGATCGCACCGGCGTTGGCGGCGACCTTGGGTTCCGGCGCCTTGACCGAGAGCGCGGCGAGGACGCCGCCGATCTCGTCGCCCGCAGCGATCCGGCTCTTGGCCTCGGCCAGCGCTTCGGAGGGAAGGTAATGGGTGGAAAGGCCAGCCCAAAGGCATTCCGCGCCGTCGAAGCGCGCGCCGGTCAGCGCCAGGAACTGGCCAACGCGACCATCTAGGCGCGAGAGATACCAGCCGCCGCCGACGTCGGGGAACAGGCCGATACCGGTTTCGGGCATGGCGTAGCGGGTGTTCTCGGTCGCCACGCGGTACTTCGCGGGCTGCGAGATGCCGACGCCGCCGCCCATGGTGATGCCGTCCATGAAGGCGACGATCGGCTTGTCGTACGTGAACAGCTGGTGGTTGAGGCGGTATTCCTCGAAGAAGAACCTGCGTCCCTCCACGCCGCCGTCGTTAAGCGCGGAATGGCGCAGCAGGTTGATGTCGCCGCCCGAGCAGAACCCGCGCCCTTCGGCGTGGTCGATCAGCACGACTTCCACCGCGTCGTCGGTGGCCCACGCGGTCAGCTGCGCGCTCATCGCCTCGCACATGGTGAGCGTCAGCGCATGGATTGCCTTGGGGCGGTTGAGCGATATGACGCCTGCGACGCCTTCGCGCCGGAACAGCACTTCGTCAGTCATGAAGGCCCCCTTACTTGACCAGTTCGCGGCCGACGATCATGCGCATGACCTCGTTGGTGCCTTCGAGGATGCGATGGACGCGCAAGTCGCGCCAGAAGCGCTCGATCGGATAGTCCTTGAGGTAGCCGTAGCCGCCGAAGATCTGCAGCGCGCGGTCCACCACCGAGGAGCCGGTGTCGGTGGCGATCAGCTTGGCCATGGCGGAGAAGCGCGTCTTGTCGGGCGCTCCCGCCGTCACCTTGGCGGCGGCGAGGTAGAGCAGCGCGCGGGCGGCCTCCAGTTCGGCGGCCATGTCGGCGAGGCGGAACTGGGTGTTCTGGAACTCGGCGATCGGCTGGTCGAACTGCTTGCGGTCCTTGGCATACTGCACCGCCTCGTCGAGGCAGCGCTGCGCTCCGCCGAGCGAGCAGGCGCCGATGTTGAGGCGGCCGCCGTCGAGGCCCGCCATCGCGAACTTGAAGCCGTCACCCTCGGCGCCGACGCGGTTCTCGGCCGGGATGCGCGCGTCTTCGAAGACGACCTGCGCGGTGGGCGAGCTGTTCCACCCCAGCTTCTTCTCCGGCGCACCGAAGCTGACGCCGGGGGTGTCCTTGTCGACCACGAAGCAGGAGATGCCGCGCGACTTGTGCTCGCCGGTGCGGGCCATGACGACGTAGACGTCGTTGACGCCGCCGCCCGAGATGAACTGCTTGGTGCCGTTGAGGACGTAGTGGTCGCCATCCAGCCGCGCCGTCGTCTTGAGCGCCGCCGCGTCCGATCCCGAGCCGGGTTCGGTCAGGCAGTAGGACGCGATCTTCTCCATCGACACGAGGTCTGGCAGGTAGCGGTCCTTGAGCTGCTGGTCGCCGAATTTGTCGATCATCCACGCGCCCATGTTGTGGATCGAGATATAGGCGCTGGTCGCCGGGCAGCCGTAGGACATGGCCTCCATGATGAGCGCCGCGTCGAGACGGCCAAGGCCGATGCCGCCGCTTTCCTCGGACACGTAGATCGCGCCGAAGCCCAGTTCGCCCGCGGCCTTCCAGACGTCGACGGGATAGTGATGCTGCTCGTCCCACTCCGCCGCGAAGGGGGTGATCCGGTCGGCGGTGAACCGCTGCGCCGTTTCCTGGATCGCGAGCTGGTCTTCGGTGAGGCCAAACTGTTCGGTCATCGTGATTCCTGTTTGGCCATGGGGCCCTGTTTCGTCATGGGCGCTGTCAACCGCAGCGGGTGTATGTGAGCGGTCCCGGCATCGCGTCCTTGCCGTAGTCCCGCCGGATCATCATCTTGCCGTCCTCAGCCACGTCGAGCACGACGTCGTTGGTCCAGCTCTGGCCTTCGCCGGTGTAGTCGAAGGTGCCCCGGATGCGGCTTTCGCCGGCTTCCTTGATTTCGCCCAGCTTCGCCACCGACTCGTAGAACTTGAGCTGGTCGGCCGAGACTTCGAGCAGGCCCTTCGCATCGCCCTTCGTACTGGTGCAGTCGGCCGGGACGAGGCCCCAGCGGCCGCGGATCGTCTCGGGGATTTCCGATGCGCTCGCGCCGCCGCCGGCATCGAGCCCCGCTTCGCTCGCCTCGACCGGGGCGGGCGATTCCTGGAACACTTCCTCGGTCTCGGTCGGCGCCGCCGAGGTGGCGGGCGTCGCGGGCTCTTTCGAGCAGGCACCCAGCGCCAGCGCGGCGGTCAAGGCGAGAAAGGGAAGCGTGCGGGTCATCGGTCATCTCCATCCACGGAACCGGATAAAAGGTGTGGAACGCTCCACCCCTCTACCCGGTTGCCGCACGAAGATCAGCCCACCAGTGCGATGATATCCTTGCCGAACAGCGCTTCGTCCGACGGGATCACCTTGTGCTGCGCCAGCGGCTTCGACACCCAGGTCTCGTTGATGAGATCGCGCCACGTCACGTTGTTGTTGGTGCCGTTGCCGCCCCACGAACCGCAGCCCAGCGAGAAGGTCTGGCGCATGCCGTTCCACACGTTGCCCGAGTTCGAGGCCGACTGCGGCTGGTTCACCATCACGCGGCTGGTCTTGGTGCCCTCGGCCAACTTCATGATGTTGGCGTCGCTCTGCGAATAGATGCCGCAGGAATGGCCCTGGCCCTGGTAGCCCTGGATGGCGTTGGTCAGGCGGATCGCCTCGTCGATGTCCTTCGCGCGGTAGAGCGCCATGGTGACGGTCATCTTCTCGCCCGAGAACTTGTAGTCCGGGCCGTAGCCGGTTTCGGGCACGATGAAGAAGGCAGTGCCTTCGGGGATCGCGAAGCCGGCATAATCGGCGATGAACTTGGCCGACTGGGCGACGACTTTGGCGTTGATGTGCTCGCCGTCTTCCCAGATCGCGTTCTGCAGCTTGGTCTTATTCTCACCCTCGATGATGAAGCCGCCCTTGGCCTTCAGCTTTTCGAGCATGGTGTCGTAGATCGCGTCTAGCAGGATCACCGCGTTGTCCGACGAGCACGAAGCGGCATAGTCCAGCGTCTTCGACAGCAGGATCTTGGCGGCGGCGTCATCGAGGTCGGCGGTGTCGTCGACGGTGATGACCGCGTTGCCCACGCCCACGCCCAGCGCCGGGGTGCCCGATGAATAGGCCGCCTTCACCATCGGCGTGCCGCCGGTGGCGAGGATGCGGTCGCACTGCTTCATGACTTCGTTGGTCTTTTCGACCGAGGGCTGCTCGATCGGGATCACGAGGTCGGCGGGCGCGCCCATCTTGACCAGTGCATCGCGCATCAGGTTGCAGATCTTGGCGTTGATGAACTTCGCGCGTGGGTGCGGGCAGATGATGATCGAGTTCCGGCCCTTGACCGCGCTGATCGCCTTGATGACCGGGGTAGCCTCAGGGTTGGTCGAGGGCGACAGCGCACCGATCACGCCGACGGGCTTGGCCAGCTTGACGATGTTCCGCTCGGGGATCTCGTCGATCACGCCGACCGACTTGTCGTCGATGATGTCGTAGAGGGTGGCGCGGGTCTTGACCGAAATCTTCTTGAACTTGCCCTCGTAGTTGCCGAGCTGGGTTTCCTCGACGGTCTCACGGGCGATTTCCTCGTCCATGCCGGGCTTGCACACGGCGTAAACCATGCCGCGGATCCAAGTGTCGACCTGCTCCTGCGTGGCGTTTTCGATCTGCGCCTGCGCGGCGCGCGAACGGGCGACCAGTTCGGCGACTTCGGCGGCGACGGGGGTTTCGGCGATCAGTTCGGCAGTGGCCATGTCCATCTTCCCTTAAAATTTGCGCGCAGGTGTCCGGCGAGGCCCCGCGTTTCGCTGGCATCCGGATCGTCCCTCGCCTTCACGAGTAGGCGATCCGCCACACACTCCTCACCTGCACCTTTGAGCAGGGCGAAGCAAGTTTAATTAATCGCGCGATTAAAACGCCGGGTTGCAAAAACAGCATCTGAGGACGCGGTTCGTGCAATGATCGCCCGCCGGACGATTTCGCCATGAATACCGGTGCCCCCTTGCCCGGCACAGGCCTTACAGGCACTAGGGATGCACGATATCGCGATGGCGCTTCCGTTCGGAAATGCTAACTGCGGTTCCATATGACGAACACCCGGCGCGCAAGGTCGCCGCCGGCACAACAGACGAAGGTGACATGCGCGTGAGTGAGACGACCATCGATGCGGCGGAATTCCGTAAGGTCCTGGGCACCTATCCCACCGGCGTCTGCGTCATCACCGCGCTGGACGAAGGCAAGCCGGCCGGCATGGTGGTCGGCAGCTTCACCTCGGTATCGCTCGACCCGCCGCTGGTCGGCTTCTTCCCGGACAAGTCATCGACCTCGTGGCCGCTGATCGAGAAGGCCGGCCACTTCTGCGTGAACGTCATGGCCAGCGACCAGGGGCCGGTCTGCAAGGCCGTCACCGCCAAGGGCGAAGCCAAGTTCGTCGGCGTCGAATACGCCATCTCGGACCATGACCTGCCGGTCATCGCCGACTCCATCGCCGCGATCGAGTGCAAGCTCTACTCGGTGACCGAAGCGGGCGATCACTGGTTCGTGCTGGGCCAGGTGCTGCGCATGGAGACCGTGCGCGAGGACGAGCCGATGCTGTTCCATCGCGGCCGCTACGGCAGCTTCGCGGAGAAGATGTAACAATCCCGTGTCCCGGACTTGCTCCGGGGCGACGTATCGCTTCGGCGGTTTGACTCTCCCGGCACATATGCTGTTCACCTGTTCAGCATTATTGATCCGGGAGAGCATTGCACATGACACGTTCGCTTGACGGCAAAGTCGCCGTCGTCACCGGCGCGGGTTCGGGGATCGGCCGGGGCATCGCGCTGCGGCTGGCCGAGGACAAGGCCGCCATTGCGGTGTGGGACCTCAACCCCGAAGGCGCGGCAGAGACGGTGAAGCAGATCGAGGCGGCGGGCGGCAAGGCGCTGGCCATCACCGTCGACTGCTCGGACAAGGCCGCGATCAAGGCTGCTGCCGACGAGACCCGCGCGAAGTTCGGCGCCATCACCATCCTCGTCAACAACGCCGGCATCGCACCGTTCACGCCGTTCATGGACGTGCCGGAAGAGGAATTCGACAAGGTTATCCGCATCAACCTCAAGGGTCCCTGGCTAGTGACCCGGGAGATCGTGCCGGACATGCTGGCCGCCAGCTGGGGGCGGATCATCAACATCACCTCCTCTTCCACGCAGTCGGGTTCGTTCGCGCAGAGCCATTACGTCGCCTCGAAGGGCGGGCTGCTGGGGCTGACCAAGGCGCTGGCAATGGAACTGGGCAAGACCGGGATCACCGCCAACATGATCCCCCCCGGCTCGATCGACACCCCCATGCTGCGCGGCGCGCCGATCGACGCGGATGCCTATGGCGCCTCGCTGCCGGTCGGGCGGCTCGGCCAGGTGGCGGACATCGCGGCGGCGGCGGCGTTCCTCGCTTCCGATGAAGCGGGCTACATGACCGGGCAGACGATCAGCACCAACGGCGGCCGCTACATGGGTTCGGCCTGAGCCATCCTGGGTCCCGGGCTTGCCCCGGGACCGGCGACGGCCATTAGACGAGAGCTGCGACGGGTGCTTTCATCCCGGCGCGCCGCGCTTTAAGGTCTTGGCATGACCTCGCAATTCCGCATCCCCGTGGGCGGCGCCGTCCTCAGTGGCGAGCGCCGCGACGCCCCCGGAACGCCGCTGGTACTGGCACACGGCTTCGGCGGATCGCGGCGCGACTGGGACCCGCTGGTCGCCGCCCTCACCGTGCCGCGCCCGTTGATCGTCTACGATCAGCGCGGCTTCGGCGACTCCGACATTGGCACCGACATTGACGACTCGGCTTATTCGCATGCCGACGACCTCCTCGCCGTGCTCGATGCGCTGGGGATCGCCGAGGCGGACTTGTGCGGCATGTCGCTGGGCGGCGCGACGGTACTGAATTTCGCGCTCGACCACCCGGAGCGGGTGCGGCGGCTCGTTCTGGTGAGCCCCCTGATAGTCGGCTGGACCTGGACCACCGACTGGGTCGAGCGCTGGAAGGCGATCGGCCGCGCCGCCCGCGCGGGCGACATGGCGCAGGCACGCGCGCTGTGGTGGGAGCACCCGCTGTTCGACGCGGTGCGGGAAACCACCGCCGCAGCCGCCATGCGCGCCTCGATCGAGGCTTTCCACGGCCGCCAGTGGGTGCAGGACGCCCAGCGCCCCGCCCTCCCCGACAGCGAGCGGCTGGGCCAGCTCGCGATGCCGGCCCTGCTGCTGACCGGCGGGTGCGACACCGCCGACTTCCGCATGATCGCCCAGGCCATCGCCGCGATGGGACAGCGCGTCATCCGCATAGACCATGAAGCGGCGGGGCACATGCTCAACCTCGAAATGCCCGGGACGATCGCGGCCGAGATAGAGCGGTTCCTCGGCTAGACCGGTGCATCCTCCACCATCATCGCCGCCGCGCGCGCATCGAGAATATCCTGCAAATGGTTGACCGGATCGCCCACGGTCACCCCGCCCTCCACCGGGATCGCCGCGCCGGTCATGTGCCGCGCGGTCGCTGGCGAGGAACAGCGCGACTTGGGCCGCGTCCTCGGGCTCTCCCCGTCACTTGATGAGCTGGTTGGAGAGGTAGACCGCGTTCACCCCCTCCTCGATCCCCGCCGCCAGCGCGGTGTCGGGGCCCGCCTGCCCGAACGAGGACAGCCCGGTGCGCACATGTCCCGGCACCAGGCAGTTCAGCCGGATGCCATGCCGTGCAAGGTCGATGGCCGAGGACTTGGCGAACTGGATCAGCGCCGCCTTGGAAGCCCGGTAGGTCATCATCCCCATGCCCGCCAGCGTCCCCGCGATCGACGCGTTGCTGAGGATCACCCCGCCCCGCCCTTGCCTGCGCCTCACCCGCGCCGCATTGCGCGTCCCCAGCATCGGCCCCAGCACGTTGACGCGCATCACCCGGTCGAAGTCGGACAGTTCGTCGTCGAGGAAGTTCAGCCAGGGGCGGGTCGATATGAAGACCGCCGAGGGCCTCGACCTCGTCAAGCGCATGGTCGCCACGGCCGACATCCTGATCGACAACATCCGCTACGGCGATTCCACCGCAGGCGCCTGCGCGGCGCTCGCCTGCGTGGCGGCGCTTCATCACCGCGAAAGCACCGGTGAGGGCCGGTTCATCGATCTGTCCGCCGTGGAAGCGATGACCGGCCTCGTCGGCGACAGCCTTTCGCCGCGAGCGTCATCGGTGCGGTGCCGGAGGCCGACGGCAACTTCCATCCCGAGATGTGCCCGCACAGCGCATACCCTTGCGCGGAGCACAGCTGGACAAGTATCGCAGTGGCGAACGAAGCCGAATGGCAGGCGTTGTGCCAAGTGCTCCAAGCCCCCGCACTGGCCGCCGACGAGCGCTTCGCCGCCCTCGCCGACCGGCTTTTGAACCGCTTGGCGCTGGACGCTGCGATCGGCGCGCTGACCGTCTCGCACGATGCTGCGCGACTTGCCGAAAAGCTCAGGAATGCAGGCGTTCCGGCGTTCAAGTCGATGAGTTCGCTGGACCTCGTCACCGTTGCATTCCTATGGCAGCGGCAGGCATATCGCCTGGTCTCCGATCACCGCTCCGGCACTCGCCCGATCATCGGCCCGTCCTGGCGGACCAGCCCCGATCCGCCCCTCATCGAACGCGGCGCGCGGTTGCTCGGGGAGCATAACGGCTACGTCTAACGCGATCTGCTGGGCTTGCGGAGGGGCGAAATGGACGATCTGATCGCGCGCAAGGTGATCGACTAGGGGCATTCCCCGGTCGGCCAAATTCGGGGAGGACATCATGAAACTAGGCTTTGCGATGCCGCACATGCTGCGGCTCAAGGCGACGATGCAGCCGTGGGAAACCGAGGTTACCGGCGCCGATCAGACCCGCCTTGCGAAATGGGCGGAAAAGCTGGGTTTCGAGATGATCGCCGTGCCCGAGCATCACGTCATTCCGAAAAGCCACGTCGATCTTTCCGGGCCTTTCTACTTCAATGCCTATGCCGCCATGGCCTATATCGCCGGGGCGACCGAGCGGGTGCGCGTCAATTCGTGCATCGCGATCCTGCCGGCGCAGCATCCGATCGTCACGGCCAAGGCGCTCTCGACGATGGACTGGCTGTCGAGCGGCCGGGTCACGATCACTTTCGCCGTCGGCTGGCTCGAGGAGGAATTCGCGCTGCTCGGTGTCCCCTTTCACGAACGCGGGGCAATGGCGGAGGAGTACATTCAGGCGATCATCGCACTGTGGACTCAGGAAAATCCCGAATTCGAGGGGAAATACGTCTCATTCCGCGATGTCGCCTTCGAGCCGAAGCCGGTACAGAAGCCGCATCTGCCCGTCTGGTTCGGTGGTGATGCCGACGCCGTCCTCAAGCGCGTTTCCCGCTATGCGCAAGGCTGGTGGCCATTTCTGACCAAGCCCGAGGACATTCCCGCGCGCATCGACTTCATCCGCTCCCAACCCGACCATAACGGCCAGCTTGCGGACATCTATTACGGCATGTCCACCAGCCGCGTCGGCGAGGGTCATGCGGTGCTCGACGATCCCACCGCCCGTCCCGGCCAGACGAAACAGGAGATCATCGACCGCCTCGGCTGGCTGAAATCCCTGGGTGTCACATGGAGTTCCGTGCCCATCCCGGCCCTTCCCGGCATCCAGGCCTATTACGATTACACCCAATGGATCGCCGAGGAGATCATGCCCGCGATCCGGTGAGCGAACGTCGCCGCGATGCCTGCGACGAACGCCTTGACCTGATGGCACTCGACGGCCCTTAACGGCACACAGAACGGGGAGAGCAACACATGAGCCCACCAAGACCGAGGCCGAAACTGGACCAGGAAAACACGGCGTTCTGGACCAGCGGCGCCGAGGGCGAACTGCGCATCGTTCGCTGCAGCGACTGCGGCGAATACACCCATCCGCCCCGCATCCTGTGCCGCCATTGCCAGTCCGAAAACGTAGCCGCGCAGGCTGTCGCCGGGACCGGGGTGATCGACACTTTCACGGTCAATCACCAGCCCTGGGCCAAGGACCTCCCCGTCCCCTACGTCATCGCCCGCGTCGCGCTCGACGGAGTGCCCGGCGTCTACCTCACCACCAACATCGTGAACTGCCCGGTCGAGGCCGTCGCGTTCGGCGATCCGGTCCGCGTGGTGTTCGAGGAGCAGGCCGGCATCTTCTATCCCTTGTTCGAGAAGGTCGGCTGATGGCCCGCGAAGCCTACATCACCGGCGTCGGCCAGTCCGAGGTGGGCGTGCGCCTGCCCCGCCATCCGCTGCTGCTGACGCTCGACGCCGCGAAGGAGGCGATCGCCGAGGCGGGCCTTACCTTCGGGCAGATCGACGGCGTGTTCTCGTTCCCCGGCAAGAGCCACGGCTACCTCGCCTTCTCGCCCGTCGGCACCGACGAGGTGATCGAGGCGCTCGGCATCAAGTCGAAGTGGCAGATGGGCGGACTGGAGCAACCGGCGCAGCTCTCCGCCATCGGTATGGCGGCGTGGGCGGTGAAGCAGGGCATCTGCCGCCACGTGCTGTGCTACCGTACCGTCTACGAGGCGGGCGGCATGGCCGATCCGGCGACCTACATGGGTGCGCGGTCGGACACCGTCTCCGGCGCCTCGCAGTGGACCAGCCCGTTCTGGGCGACTTCGGCCGCCTGCTGGACCGCGCAATATGCCGCGCGCCACGTCCACAAATACGGGTTGACGCGCGAACAGTTGGGCCAGATCGCCATCAACGGCTCCAAGAACGCCATGCTCAACCCAAGGGCGCGCGCGATCACCAAGGAGGAACTGACGCTCGACAAGTACATGTCGGCACGGATGATCTCGACGCCGCTGTGCCTCTACGACTGCGACCGTTTCTCCGACGCCTCCACGGTGGTGATCGTCTCGGCCGGCGATGCGCTCGACGAGATCACATGCGAGCCGATCCGCATCGCCGCGATGTCGGGCTCTGTCGACCGGTATTCGTGGGATCAGGTCGAGTGGCCCGCCGCCTACGATGCCGGGCGCGACTTGTGGCAGCACACCGATTACACCGTAGGCGATGTCGATACCGTGCAGTTCTATGACGGCTTCGCCTATCTGCCGATCACCTGGCTGGAGGGCCTGGGCTTCTGCGAGAAGGGCGAAGGCGGCCGCTTCATCGAAGGCGGCACCCGCATCGCGCGCGATGGCCAACTACCGCTCAACACCGCAGGCGGTCAGCTCGGTGCGGGACGCCTGCACGGCTTCGGCTTCGCGCACGAGGCGGTGACGCAGCTGCGCGGCAAGGCAGGCGAGCGGCAGATCCCCGGCGATCCCAGAGTGGCGGTGGCGACATCCGGCGGCGGCCCGCTCGCGGCGGCGCTGCTGCTGGCGAAGGACTAGACGGCTCCGGCCTCGCGGGCTCTCCTCTCGCGAGGTCGGGGATACGGAAGAAGGCTTCGAAAAGCTCAGCCTGCCCCTTCCACAAGCTCAGGGTGAGGGGCGGTTGTGCAAGAACCTCCAATCCCGCTCAGGCTGAGCTTATCGAAGCCCCAGCGCAATCACGCAACCGTCGGCGGTACCACGCTCGCCTTCGCCCGCTTGACCGGCTTGGCGCGCTTCAGCCCGATCAGCGGGCGCAGCGGCCCGACCTCGCGGCCAACGAGATAGAACAGCCAGGAACCGCCCGCCACTACCGCGCAGAGCACCAGAAACTCCGGCAGAGCCGTCAGTCCCTTGTCGCGCAGCCAGTAGCTGACCAGCACCATCACCGTCTGGTGCGCGATGAACACCGGGAACACCGCCTCGGCCAGCATGCCGCGCCAGCGGGCGTCACGGTTCCAGAAGCGATCGGCGATGCCGAACAGAGCGATCACGGTACCCCAGCACTGCACCGCCTTGGCGAAGTCCAGCGGCTCCATCCATGCACGCGGCGTGCGCACGTTGCCGGGAAAGTACCACGCCTCGAGTGCGACGAAGGCGTAACCCGCCAGCCCCAAGACCAGCGCCCATTTCCACTGCCGTGCGATCGCCGCGCGCAGCGGTTCCGAGTTGCGCAGCAGGTAGCCGAAAAGGAACATGCCGCCATAATGAAGGTGCGCGCAAAGGTCGGTGAGCAGGCTGTGAGTGTCGGTCCAGCCGTCGCCCGGCGCGCGTACCGCATAGATGGCCAGGCATCCGAACGGCAACAGCCACGGCCCCGACAGCAGCTTCTCCGATCCCCGCGCCAGCGCGGCGCGCCAGCTTGCAGGCAGCACCATTACCGACACGCAAAGCGCGACCGTATAGGCGAGCAGGTAGATCACGAACCACAAGTGCATGATCGCGGGCAAATCCTCGTGGATCACCCGGCGGAAACCGAAGGCATCGTGGAACAGGAAGTAGGCGTAGCCATGGGCATAGCCGCTGTTGAGCAGACCCATGTAAGGCTGTGGCGGCACGATCACCGTCAGGCCGAACAGCAGCGGAATGCCCAGCCGCAGCAGACGGCTCCTGAGAAAGCTCCCGGCGTCGCGCTCCCGGGAAAACAGCGCCGCGCTGGCGTAGCCCGAGATCGCGAAAAGCAGCGCCAGCCGCCAGGCGCTGAGGCCCAGCAACGGGATTTCCGCCCACCACACCACGCCGCGCGTGGGCGTCTGGTAGCCCCATGGCGTGAACGAGAAGCCGACATGATAGAAGATCAGCATCACGAAGGCACCCACGCGCAACCAGTCCATTCCGTAGTGGCGTTGGCTGGGGGCGGGGTTCATCGCTATCCGTCAAGTCTTCGGCCCGCCACGCGGGTCAGGGGTGCCCGCAAGAAGCGGCATGTATTTGCAGGGCTCATTAAGCGCGTTGTCACCACTCTGCAATCGCGCGGTTGTAATAGACGGTAACGCGGGGCCTGTCCGGTTTCATCGGTTCCGGAGCTAACTGCGGTTGGTCCGCCGCGCGCGAGCGCCCAGCATCGCGGTCATGACTTCACCCGAAGCGTCCGTCGCACCCCGGCCCGCTCGCAAGCGACCTGCCACCTCGATCGAACGGGCGGCCTATGCCCCCGACCTGCGCGCGCCACTGCGTCCGCCGGAGAGTGTCGGTGCGGCCGTGCCGGGCGGGGCGATTGTCCTGCTCGTCCACGACGGCCGGGAGAGCGCCGTTCGCGAAGCCCTGCAACGCGGCATGGAGCGCGCCGTGACCACGGCGCCTCTGCTGCTTGCCATCCACGTCCAGCCCCCGGATGAAAGTACCGCCATGTTCGCGCAGGTTCTCGAACATCATCGGCCTGAAGCCGTGGTGCTGACGCCGCCCCTCGGCGGGCGCAGCGATCTTGTGGACGTGTGCGACCGCGCGCGGACCCGCTGCCTGCGCATCGGTCTGGCGCCCGAGTTGTCCTGCGACGAACGGGCCGCCACCGCGCTGACCGTGCGCCGTCTGGTGACGCTGGGCCATGCGCGGATCGGACTTGTAGCCGGGCCGGAAACCTCCCCCGGCGCCCGGCAACGCGAACTCGGCTATCTCGATGCCATGGCCGAACATGGGCTCGACCGGGGCCCGGCGCTGATCGTGCCGGGCGACGATACGTTCGAGTCCGGCATGGCCGCCGGACGGCTGCTGCTGGAGATCAGTCCGCGGCCGACCGCGATTCTCGCCTGCAACGACGACATGGCCGCCGGCGTCCTTCATGCGGCCGCACAGGCGGGCGTGCCGGTTCCCGAAGCGCTATCGCTCGTCGGGTTCGACGACACCTCGATCGCCCGCCGCCTGCTTCCTCCGCTGGCCTCGGTGCGCATCCCCTGGGAGCGCATCGGCCACGAGGCGATCAACCGGATACTGGACCGGAGCGCGGCACCGCCCGGCCCTTTCGATGCGCAACTGGTAGAGCGCGCCTCGCTAGCCGTGCTCACGTGAAAGCCGGCAGTTCCTCGAAGGTGAAGCCGTTGCCCGGGGCACATCGCTGCACCTCGATGACGCTCCCCTCCGGGTCGCATGCCCGACAGCGACGAAATCGCGGTCGTTGAACGTCATCCCGCATGCCTTCAGGTGCGCGATATCCCGTTCGATGTCGGTCACGTCGATACGGAAATGCGTGTAGCCCCGATCGTTGGGCCGCAACGGCCGGTCGAGGTCGGAAGGCGGCGCGGTATATTCGAACATCTCGATGTAGCAACCGCCCACCCGCAACACATACCCTTTTGCGACAGAGCCCCGCAGATCGACGATGTGGTCCATGACCGGCTCCCGCGCCCAGGAAAGCCCGTCGGCGTCCACCGGCGCAAAGCCCGGCGCGTCGCAATAGAGGCGCTTCATCCGCTCGAGATCTCGGCAGTTCATGCCGATATGGTGGATGCCGCGGATCATGGCGCTTTTCTTCCTTTGTCCCGACCGAAGGCTATCCGCAGCCCGGGCAGAAATGACAACGCCGCAGGCTTGACCCCATCGGAGCAATGCGCCCGCTCAAATGGCAGTTCCGTTAGCGAACGTTTTACCATAAGGAATTAAACCATTGTGGATCCATTGGCGGATGGATGGCGCAAGGGGGCCAATCTTGTATCTGCAGACCGACCGGCATCGTACCGCCATCCGCCCGCTTACCGACGGTCGCCTCGTGTCACGGGCCGCGGCGCTGGTCGGGCTCAGCGCCTGGAGCTGCGACCTCGCTACCGAGCAACTCGAATGGACCGACGGCGTCTTCGAAATCTTCGGCCTCTCCCACGACACGCATTTCGAACGTCGCGATACCGTCGCCCTCTACCACGAGGAATCTCGCGAGATCATGCTGCGCCTGCGCGCGCAGGCGATCGAGACAGGCTCCGGCTTCTCGATGGAAGCGCAGATTCGCCAGCCGGGCGGCGAGGCGCGCTGGCTGAGGCTGGCCGCCAACACGCGAGTGGAAAATGGGCGCGCGGTCCAGATCTACGGCATGAAGCAGGACATCACGCAGGAGCGCCTGCAGTGGGAACAGCTGCGCCGCCTTGCCGAGAACGACCCGCTCACGGGCCTCGGCAACCGGGCGCGGTTCCAGTCCGAATTCCTCGACCTTCCCGCCGGGTCGGAACGGCTGTCGCGCATCGGTGCGCTGGCGATGTTCGACCTCAACGACTTCAAGGCGATCAACGACCGCTGGGGGCACGCCGCCGGGGATGCCTGCATCGCCCGCTTCGGGGAACGCCTGGCCACTGCCTTCCCCGGCGCCCGTCTGATCGCCCGCATCGGCGGTGACGAATTCGCGGCGCTGCTACCCGCCACGATGCCCGCCGCAACGCTGGAAAGCGCCGTGCGCCGCCGCATCAACCGCCTCGTCACCCGGGTCGAGTGGCAGGGTACGCTGATCCCCATCGGTGTCAGTGCCGGTCTCGCCTTCATCGACGGATCGCCGGAGGCCACCTTCGCCGCCGCCGATGCCGCGCTCTATGCCGCCAAGCGTAGCGGCCGCAACGTGCTGCGGGTGGCGGCCTGAAACTCCCGTCAGATCAAAGGCAACCCCCAAACCCCGCTCAGACTGAGCAGACTATTCCGGCTCCACCCAAGTCGTGCGGGTGACGCGCGGGGAGAGATATTTCGTCGTCGTCCAGCCGCCGTCCACCACGATCGACTGCCCGTTGATCATCTCGCTGCCCGGCAGGCACAGGAAGGCGATGACCGAGGCGATGTCCTCCGGCTGGGCGAGGCGCGGATAGGGCGTGGTCTCGACGTTGGCGCGCTTGAAGCCCTCGTCCTCGAAGCGGTGGCGCACCATGTCGGTCATCGTCACGCCCGGTGCCACGCAGTTGGAGCGGATGCCGCGCGGGCCGTATTCGCAGGCCATGTGCTCGGTCATCGACTTGAGCCCGCCCTTGGCCGCCGAATAGGCCCCGCCGCGCCGTCCGCCGATATGCGCGAATGTACTCGTCACGTTGACCACGCTGGCGCCCTCCCCCAGATGCGGGATCACGTCGCGGCAGAGCCGGAACGGGGCGACGAGCATGATGTCGAGGAAGTCGTCGAGCGTCTCGTCGTCCGTCTCGTCGAGCGGCTTGGGGCTGCCGACGCCCGCGTTGTTCACCAGCGCGTCGATGCGGCCGAAGCGGGCCAGCGCCTGCGCGACGACGGCTCCGGGCGCGGCCGGGTCGGTCAGGTCGGCGCTGATGGCAAGGACGTGGTCGGGATTGCCGATCGCGGCTTCCAGCGCCGCCAGCTTGTCCTTCGAGCGGCCGACACCGACGATCGCGAAGCCCTCGCCGTGCAGGATCTTCGCGGTTTCGAGGCCGATGCCGCTGCCCGCACCCGTGATGATCGCTACCTTCACTTCGACTTCCTCCACCGTTGCAAGGCCGTGTTAGCCGCCGCTCCGGCAGGCGTCGAACCGCCCCGGCGGTATTGCCCGAGGCTGCCTTGTCCCCGGACCGCACAGGGCTAGTCAGAAGGCTCAGACAACGAGCGAACAGGCACAATGAGCACACCCAAGGCCGCCCTCGAAGGCATCCGCGTCATCGACATGAGCCGCGTCTTCGCCGCCCCCGTCGGCGCGCAAATCCTCGGCGATCTCGGAGCCGACGTCATCAAGGTGGAGCGGCCGGGCGTGGGCGACGACGGGCGCGGCTACGGCTTCTCGTGGGTGCCCGGCAAGGACGGGATCGAGACGCGGCACTCCAGCTTCTTCACCGTGTCCAACCGCAACAAGCGCTCGATCACGCTGAACCATTCCCGGCCCGAGGGGCAGGCGATCCTGCGCGATCTGGTGAAGAACGCCGACGTGCTGATCGAGAACTACAAGGTCGGCGACCTCAAGCGCTTCGGCCTCGATTACGAGAGCCTGCGCGCAATCAACCCGGGCCTCATCTACTGCTCGGTCACCGGCTTCGGCCAGACCGGGCCGATGGCGGCGCTGCCGGGCTATGACGGGCTGTTCCAGGCGACCGGCGGCATGATGGCGGTGACCGGCATTCCCGAGGGCCAGCCGGGCTCCGGCCCGCTCAAGACCGGCCCCAGCCTCGTCGACTTCGTGACCGGCCACAACACCGCGCTGGCGATCCTCGGCGCGCTGATGCACCGCACCCGCTCCGGCGAGGGGCAGTACATCGACATCGCCCTGCTCGACAGTTCGGTGGCGATGGTCAGCCACATCATGCAGGACTACCTGATAAGCGGCAACGCCCCGCCGCGCCTCGGCAACGGCGGCAACGGCGGCGGCCCGGCGGACCTGATCCATTGCGCGGACGGCATCATCTACCTCACCGCCGGCACCGACGAGCACTGGCGGCGCCTGACGGTGCTGATGGATCAGCCCGAACTGAACGACGATCCGCGCTTCGATTCCAACCTGAAGCGCGGCAAGACCAATCGCGCCGAGTTGATGGCCATCATCAACGACTGGAGTGGCCGCTTTCCGACCCTCGAGGTTCAGGCCATGCTCGACGGCGCGGGCATTCCGGCGGCGCGCTACAATGAACTGGCCGACGTCTGGGAAGACCCGCAGGTGCAACATCGCGGCCTGAAGGCGACGACGCCGCATGCATGGGCGGAAAGCGGCTCGGTCGATCTCATCGCCAGCCCGCTCGCGAAGATGTCGGCGAGCCCGGCGACGATCCGCATGGCCCCGCCGATGCTGGGCGAGCATACCGACGCCATCCTTTCGGAGCTGGGCTACGACGAGGCGCAAGTCGCCGCGCTGCGGGACGCGAAGGTGGTGTGAACGCCCAATCCTCCCTGTTCCGAGGGAATGGGGAGGTGGCAGCCCGCCGGGCTGACGGAGGGGGCTGCTACCCCTCCACCACCGCCTTCGGCGGCGGTCCCCCTCCCCATTACTGCGCAACAGGGAGGATATAGCCTCAGCGTCCCTTGAACGCGGGCTTGCGCTTTTCGAGGAACGCATTGACGCCTTCGAGGAAGTCCTCGGTCCGCCCCGCCTCGCGCTGGCCGCGTCGTTCGGCCTGCAGCGCGGTCTCAAGGCTCGAATCCAGCGCATCCCACGCCATCCGCTTGATGAGGCCGAGCGAGCGCGGACCGGTGGCCAGCCGCTTCGCCAGCTTCATCGCCTCGGCGTCGAGGTCGTCCTCGGGCACCACCCTGGTCGCAAGGCCCCAGTCGAGCGCGGTCCTAGCATCGACCTTCTCGCCCAGCAGCATCATCTGCATGGCGCGCACCCGGCCCACCGCCTGCGCCAGCAGGTAGGTCGCGCCGCCATCGGGGACGAGGCCGACGTGGCAGAAGGCGCAGAAGAAGTACGACCCTTCCGCCATCAGCACCACGTCGCCCGCCGCCGCCAGACCCGCGCCGAAGCCCGCCGCAGGCCCGCGGATCGCGGTGACGACCGGCTGCTCCATAGTCTTGATCTGCATGATGACCGGGTTGAACGCGCGGTCGAGCTGGCCGCCGATATCGCGCATGGGATCGGCCAGCATATCCTGCGCCGCCGCAAGGTTTGCGCCCGAGCAGAACGCCTTGCCCTCGCCCGTCAGCAGCACCGCGCGGGCATCGCGCGCCGCCACGTCCAGGGCGTGGACCATCTCCAGCCCCATCGCCTCGGTGACGCCGTTCATTGTCTTGGGATCGTTGAGGGAAATGCGCGCGACGCCGTCCTCCAGCGAATAGAGGATGTGCTCGTAACTCATGGAATCTCCCTCTCCGTCGATCAGGCGAGCATGGCGCCCAGGCGTTCCTTCACGATTGCCTCGGCCTCGCCAACGATCCTTTCGATCAGTTCCTTGCAGGTGGGCACGTCATGGATCAAGCCCTGCACCATCCCGGCCCAGAAGATGCCCTTGGTAAGATCGCCGCTCTGCAGCAGTTCGCGGCCCACAGCGCCCGCGACGAGGTGGCGGATATCCTCGAAAGTCGAGTCGGGCCGTTCGGAAATCGCGACCACTTCGTCGGACACATCGTTCTTGCCGACGCGCGCCGAGTTCTTGAACTTGCGGAAGATGAGGTTGGTGCCGCGCTCGTCGTTCTCGACGTATTTGGCCTTCACGTTGTCGTGGATCGGCGCTTCCTTGGTGGCGCAGAAGCGGGTGCCCATGTTGATGCCCTCCGCCCCCAGCGCCAGCGCCGCGACGAGGCCGCGCCCGTCGCCGATGCCGCCGCTCGCCAGCATCGGAATCTTCACCTTGTCCGCCGCCGAGGGGATCAGGATCAGGCCGGGAATGTCATCCTCGCCGGGGTGCCCGGCGCATTCGAAGCCGTCGATCGAGATGATGTCGCAGCCGTGCCTCTCTGCCGAAAGCGCGTGGCGCACGGCGGTGCACTTGTGCAGCACGGTGACGCCGTGGGGCTTCACCATCTCCCAGATCTCGCGCACCTGCTGGGTGCCCGCGGTCTCGACGATCTTCACCCCGCCGTCGATCACGGCCTGCGCATAGGCCTTGTAGTCGGGCGGCAGGATCGTGGGCAGGACGGTGATGTTCACCGCGAAGGGCTTGTCGGTCATCGAGCGGCAGCGCTCGATCTCCTCGCGCAGCGCCTCGGGGCTGGGCTGGGTCAGCGCGGTCAGGGTGCCGAGGCCGCCGGCATTGGACACCGCGCTTGCCAGTTCGGCATAGCCGACGCCCTGCATGCCGCCCTGGACGATCGGATGTTCGATGCCGAGCATCTCGGTCACGCGGGTCTTGAATGGCATGGTTCTCGCTGCTCCCTATCGATGGTTGCAAGCGGGGCTATGTCATGCGGCGCGGGGCTTCAAGGCACCCGGGGTGCCAAGGGGCGCGTCCATCGCGGCGGCGAAGGTTTCACACCTTGCCGTTCGCCCCGATCCCCTCGATCACGAAAGCCGCGATGGCATCGCGAATCTCCGCCTCGCTGGCCATGCCCGGCGGGAACAGCCAGTCGCGGAACATCAGGTTCGCCAGCACCGCCGCGAACGACACGCGCACCATGAGTTCCGGCGCGATGCGCGGGGTCTCCCCGATGCGCGCGCGCGACATCGCCTCGCCCTTGCGAAAGTAGTCCTGCAACCCGTCGAGCGCCTCGATCCCGCCCGAGGCTTCGGGCGAATAGGCATTGGCGACCGCCAGCGAGAGGAACATCTTCGAATGGCTGCCCATGAAATCGAGCAATTCGCCGATGTAGGCCCGCGCCACATCCTTGCCCTCGCCCGCTCCGGCGGTTCGGGCCTGAAAGTCCGCGAAGTGGCGGTTCAGCGGCGTGAAGATCGCCGCGCGGAACAGCGCCTGCTTGCTGTCGTGGAAGCGGAAGATCTGCGCCTCGGTCACATCGGCGCGGCGGGCGATCGCGGCGGTCGTCGCCCCGGCATAGCCCGAAGCCTCGAACTCCTCGGCGGCGGCTTCGAGGATGCGGTCAGCCACTTCCTCGGAAGAGCGGCGGCGACGTTTCGGTTTCGGGTCGGGAGCGGTCAATCTTTCCTGCCGGTTTCGGTTGCGTGACTGCATGTGTCGGGAACGGCGCGCGCCATTGAAACCCTCCCGCCCGACCCTAGATTCGCCGGGACAAACGCTCAAGGAGACAATTGAAAGTGAACGGAATGAAGACGGCCATGCTGCTGGCGGCGCTGACGGCGCTGTTCATGGGGCTGGGCTACATGCTGGGCGGAACCGGCGGCGCCATCATCGCGCTGCTCGTGGCGGCGGGCATGAACCTGTTCACCTTCTGGAACGCGGACAGCATCGTGCTGAAGATGCACAACGCCCGCGAGGTCGGCCCGGAGAGCGAGTTCCACCGCCTCGTCGCCGAACTGGCGCAGCGTGCCGGGCTGCCGATGCCGCGCGTCTACGTGATCGACACCGAGGCGCCCAACGCATTCGCCACCGGCCGCGACCCCGAGCACGCCGCCGTCGCCGCGACCACGGGCCTGCTCGACATGCTCAGCCGCGATGAAGTGGCGGGCGTGATGGCGCACGAACTGGGCCACGTGAAGAACCGCGACACGCTGGTGATGACGATGGTGGCGACGATCGCGGGCGGCATCTCGATGATCGCCAACTTCGGCATGTTCTTCGGCCACATGGGCAATTCGGAGGATCGCCCGAGCCCGATGGCCGCGATCGCGGCAATGGTCATGGCCCCCTTCGCGGCGATGATCGTGCAGATGGCGATCAGCCGCACCCGCGAATACGGCGCCGACAAGGCGGGCGCCGAGATCAGCGGCAACCCGCGCGCGCTGGCCTCTGCGCTGCAGAAGATCGCCGGGCCTGCCGCCCACTTGCGCAACCCCACCGTCGAGCGCAACCCGGCGGCGGCGCAGCTCTACATCGTGCCCTCGTCGGTGTCGGACTTGTTCTCGACCCACCCGGCGACCGAGAAGCGCATCGCCGCGCTGATGGCGCTGGACGGCGGGGCTATACCCCCGCGTCCAGCGATGGCTTCGGTGCCGCGTAGTAGCGCGACGCGTGGCCGCTCGGCGCTCGATCCGAACCGGCGCTGACCTTCGCCGACTATAATTGCTCGGACAAAGTACCGTCCGTCATTCCCGCGAAGGCGGGAACCCATCTCCTGACGGTGCCTGTTGCATGAACATCAGATGGGTCCCCGCCTTCGCGGGGATGACGGGTTTAAGGCGAAACTCCCACGACGCGGCTGTCCGCTACCTCAGCCCTTCACCCACCGCGCGATCAAGAAGCCGTCGAGGCCGCCCGCCTCGGCCAGCATTCCCGGATCGGTGCGCAGCCAGCCCTCGCCCGTCGGCGAGAGGCCCTCGGGCAGTTCCGCCGCCGTGATCGGGGCGAGCGTCAGTTCGACGTCGGCCGCCCGGTCCTCGCCTTCCTCCTGCTCCAGCGAGCACACAGCGTAGACCAGCGTGCCGCCGGGCTTCAGCCACTCGGCCGCCCGCGCCAGCATCCGCGTCTGGATTTCGGCCATCTCCTCGATCTGGCGCGGCGCGATGCGGTGGAGCACGTCCGGATGACGGCGCGAGGTGCCCGTCGCGGTGCACGGCGCGTCGAGCAGGATCGCGTCGAACTTCTCCTGCGGCTCCCACGTAAAGGCATCTGCGAGCACCACCTCCGCCTCCAGCGCGGTGCGCTCAAGGTTCTCGCGCAGGCGTTCAAGCCGCCGCTTGGCGTTGTCGAGCGCGGTCACCTTCCAGCCCGCCGCCGCAAGCTGCATCGTCTTGCCGCCGGGCGCGGCGCAAAGATCGAGCACGGACCGCCCCTCACCCGCACCGAGCATGCGCGCGGGCAGGCTGGCGGCGAGATCCTGCACCCACCACGCACCCTCGCGGAAACCTTCGAGATGCTCCACCGCGATCCCGCGCGGCAGGCGCACATGACCCGGCATCAGCGAGACGCCGCCGAGACGCTCGGCCCACTCCGCCGTCGCCGCGGCATCGCGCAGCGCGAGGTCCAGCGGCGGCGGCACGGCGAGACCGGCGGCGATCGTCTCGGCCCGGATGCCCCAGCGCTCCATGACCGGCTCAGGCAGGGTCGGCACTTCGGGCAGCGTCACGGCGCGCTTGGTCAGGGTCGAGAACACGCCGTGCGCCAGACGGCGCGGGCCGCCCATCAGCAACGGCAGGCCGGTGGCGATGACGGCGTGCGCGGGCGTCTCCAGCCGCAGCACTTGCGCCAGCATGATCTGCAGCACCGCGCGCGCCTTGGCGTCGTCGGCCAGCGGCAGGCGGGTGGCGGAGTCGATCAGCGCGTCGAGGTCGGCGCGCCAGCGCAGCACCTCCCCGGCGATGGCGCGGGCGAGCGCGCGGTCGGCATCGCCCTTGATGCGCGCGAGCGCGGAGCCGCCCGCCTGGTCGAGCGTCTCGCCCCTGCGCAGAACGGCATCGATGAGGTTGAGCGCGGCACGGCGCGCAGGAAGTCCGGGTATGTCCATCGTCGGCCCCTATACCGGATTGCCTTTTTCCGCCACCCGCACCACATGGGGCCCATGACCAAGCGCGCCACTGAACGTCCGGCGGCCTTCACCAAGCCCGCTCACTGGACCAACGACCCCGCTCCCCCGCCTGTCAAGGCCAAGGACGAGCAGGATCCCGACGGCCTTTCACCCACCCGCTACGGCGACTGGGTGCAGAAAGGCATCGCGATCGATTTTTGATTTGGGGTAGGAAAGCCCACCCCCAGCTCCTCCCGCAAGCGGGAGGGGAGAACAAGGCCATGCCCTCCCGCTTGCGGAAGGGCCGGGAGGCTTGGCGGTTTACCTCCTAGCCGGACGGGGTGGGCCGGCCGCTACTGCCGCCACCCGCCGCCGAGCGCCAGGAACACCGCGATCTGGTCGTCTACCAGTGTGGTTTGCGCCGAGGCGTGACTCACCTGAGCGGAAGCCAAACTCGCCTGCGCACTTAGCAGATCGAGAAAAGCGCTACGCCCGAAGCGAAACAGCTTGCCTGCCTGCGAAGCCGATAGCCCCGCCGCATCTGCCGCCCGGCCCAGTGCCGCCTCGCGCTCCCGATCCCGCGCGTAAGTCTCCATGGCCGATTCCGCCTGCCGCAGCGCTTCCAGTACCGTACCGTCGAAATTGGCGAGATCGACGCGCACTTGCGCGTCGGCCTGATCGATCTTCGCGCGTACGGCCGGGCGGTTGGGGAAGCTCCAGCTGAGCAGCGGGCCGAGACTCATGCCGAAGCTGTCGCCGGTGCCGAAATCGTGGATCGGGCCGGAGAAGCCCAGCGACCCGCCGATACTGACCGAAGGATAGAGGTCCGCCGTCGCCACCCCGATGCGCGCGGTGTCGGCGGCGATGGTACGTTCCGCAGCACGGATATCGGCGCGGCGACGGATGAGCGCGGCACCATCCTCGACCGGCACTCCGCCCGCGAGGCGCGGCAGCGTAGCGCAGTCTGCGACTTCCGCAGGAAAATCGGCGGGCGGACGGCCCAGAAGTGTCGCCAGCAGGTAAAGCGAGTTCTGCCGCGCGGCAGTGAAGGCCGGAAGCGCGGCCGCGCTGGTCTCTACTGCGGCGGCAGCACGGCTGACGTCGAACGCGGTGCCGCGACCGCCCTTCTGCAGCCGCCGCGTGGCGTCGAGGGTCTGGCGCTGGAGCTGTACCACCCGCTGCGTCACCCCGAGCTGGTAGTTGGCGGCGCAGACTTTGGCATAGGCGCTGGTGGTCGCGGCGGCGACGCTGACGCGCACGGCATCGCGCGCGGCCTCGGTCGCCTCGGCATCGGCGGTGCTGGCCTCGATGGCTCGGCGCAGCTTGCCTTTCAGGTCGAGCGGGTAGCTCAACGCAAGTCCGAGATTGTCGGTCACCACGCCCGGCATCGAGACGCCAGTGGAGGACTGGCGCGACAAATCGACGCCGCCGCTTACCGCCGTCGACAGCGTGCGGGCGGCAGCAGCCTCGCGCAGCACGGCGCGGGCGCGGTCGAGATTGGCGTCGGCGGCACGCAAGTCGGTGTTGGCCGCCAGCGCCTGCTCCACCAGCGCGTCGAGGCGCGGGTCGTCGTAGAGCTTCCACCAGTGATCCGGCAGCGGCTCCTGCGAGAACGCCGCACCATTTGCCGAGTTGAACGTCCCTTGCGCGGCCGGCGCATTGGAGACGGCGTTCTCAGGCGGATGATAGTCCGGCCCCGCTGTCGCGCAGGCGGACAAGGCGAGCGCCAGCGCTGCCGAGCACAGGAAGCGCGGCAAGGTCACTGCACCTTCCCCTTCGGTGCGGGCTTGTTCTGGCTGTGCTGCTCGCCATGCTGCTCGCCATGCTGCTCGATCGTGACCGTCGCGGTGCGGCCCAAGATCAGGCGCACGTCCTTAGGCACCTGCGTCAGCCTCACGCGCACCGGGATGCGCTGGGCGAGACGCACCCACGAGAAGGTCGCCGCGACATTGGGCAGAAGGTTGCCCGAATCGCTGCGGGTATCGTCGTTGATGCCTGCCGCGATGCTCTCGACCCGCCCCTTGAGCACGTTCTCCTCGCCCATCAGTTTCACGCTCACCGGCGCGCCGATGCGGATCAGCGGCAGCTTGGTTTCCTCGAAGTAGCCTTCGACCCGGATCGAATCACCATCGACCAGCGCCATGGCCTGGCTACCGGCGGCCACGTAATCGCCGGGATGCAGGTCGAGGTTGGTCACCGTGCCGTTGACCGAGGCATGGACCTGCGTGCGCTGGAGGTTTAGCCTGGCCCCGTCCAGCGCGCTCTGCGCCTCGGCCACGGCGGCGCGGGCGGTGGCCACCTTGGCGACGTTCTGTTCGTGCGACTCGGTGGCGACGAGGTCTCCCAGCGCCAGATCGCGCGAGGACTCGCGCTGTGCCTGCCCCAGCGTCGCCCTTGCGCTGGAGAGGCTGGCCTCGGCCTGCTCCACCGCCAGCGAATAGCGCGGCTTGTCGATCACGAAGAGGAGATCCCCGGCCTTCACCTGCTGGTTGTCGTGCACCGAGACGGATGTGACGAGCCCCCCGATGTCCGGCGTCACCCGCACCACATCGGCACGGACACGGCCGTCGCGGGTCCAGGGACTGCGCTCGTAATGCATCCACATCCAGTATGCGATGAAGGCCGCAAGCAGGACGATGACGATGGTAGCGGCGCTGCGGCCGATGGCGGGAAGCAGGTTCTTCATGGGTGGAGACCAAAATAGGTGGCAAGGAAGGAAAGCGCGCCGAACACCATGACATAAAGGCACAGGTCGACGAGCGCGCGATAGGCGACAATGCGGTAGAACCCCACGAAATCGGCCACGCGCATGAGCAGCATGGTCAGGACCGAGGCGATGACCGCGATCAGCAGGAGCGTGGGCATGAACACGCCCAGGATGGAGACTTCGCCGTTCATGGCTGGCCTTTCAGCGCGGCGGCTTCGGGAAAGATGTTACGGCGCAGCGAGACCAGCGCCAGTGCCGCCTTGCGGCGCACGGACCGGTCCTCGTCGCGGGTGAAGACGTGGAGCGCAGCATCGATGTCGGCCAGCAGTTCGGGCGCGGCGGGCGGACGGTGCTCGGGCTCGAGCCGGCGGTAGTAGTCGGCCACGTCGGCCAGCACACTGGTGAGGGGCGCGCTGCGAGCGGGCGGCAGGTCGAGCCGCAGCTCGCGCAGTTCGCCGATCGCCACGCCCGTGCGCAGATCCCGCAGCACGTCGTAGAGCGGCGCGCCCGGCTGCTTGCCTGATAGCGCGAGGCGGGGATTGAGCAGCGCGATACGGTCGAGCATGCGGTTGATCCAGCCGCGCACGTCGGGCGGTCCGTAGAGGTTGGCACGCTCGGCGATATCGCGCCAGCCCGCGCGCAAGGTCCGCCGGATGGCGCTCTCCAGCCCGGCCGTTTGCAGCAGGCGCGCCATCACGATGGCGAACAGAGTGCCCAGCAGCTGAGCCAAGGAGCCGTTGGCGAACGTGGCGAAGTTGTCGCTATACTGCTCGGCGATGATGAACGGGCTGCCCATGCCGAGCAGCGCAGGCAGCGCGACACCGGCGTAGCGCGGCGAGTGCATCAGCGAGCCGAGCACCAGCAATGGCGGCGCCAGCGTCAGCGCCAGCATCGTAAAACCGTCGATGCGTGGCAGGATGCCGAAGGCGTAGATCATGCCCAAAATCGTTGCGATGAGCGTGCCGTTGAAGAACATCCACAGCGGCAACAGCGGATTGTCGGATGCCGAGAACAGCGCCAGGAACACGCCCGCCAGCATGACGGCGGTGGCACCGTCGTTCCAGCCGCTGCCGATCCACAGCGTGCAGCCCAGAATGATCGTCAGCGCCGCACCGGCCGCGCCGCGCAGGGCGCCGCGATAGTCGCGGTGAACCTCGCGGTTGCGCCGCCCTTCCAGCAACGGCGGAATGCGCGCGGAAACCGGCTTGCGGTTGCGGGTGCCGAGTTGTTCCGCAAGATCGCGGCAATCGAGATGCGCCTCGATCAGGCTGGAAAGCCGTGAACCCAGGCTGAGGACGAGCATGTCGTCCCAGCCGGACGCGGCATCGATCCGCGGTTCAAGCGCGGCACAACGGGCCTTGAGGTCGGCGCCGACCTGCTCGCGCTCCTCGCGGCTCGCTTCAATCCGCGAGAGCCAGTCACGCGTGTCGGCAAGCAACGCCTCCGCCTCCTCGCTCATGGCATCGTGTTCGCGTAAGGCGCCGATACGGTCGGAGACGGCGGCACCCAACGGCATCAGCAGCGAAAGTTGGTCCTGCAGCGCCCGCACCGTGCGCACACGCGGGGCCAGGCGGCTGGTCTCGAACGGTAAGTGGATCGAAAGTTGATGCAGTTCGGTCACATCCTGCGCCAGTCGCCGCTTTTCCGCCTCGATCGAAGGATCTGGTTCCAGTTCCAGCGAATCGCGACTCCAGCGCTCGGCATCGCGCAGCATCATCGCCACGCGGCCGAGCAGGAACGTCGAGACCGAACCCGGCAGGACGATACCGTGGATCAGGCTGCCGCACAGGATACCAATGGTGATCTCCTGAACGCGCAGCGCGGCATCCTCGAAGATGAGGTCGGGCGTTTCCACCGTCGGCAGCACGATCAGACAAGCGGTATAACCCGCTAAAACGAACATATAGCCGCGCGGCGTGCGATCGAGCAGGGAGACGAAGACGCACAGCGCCAGCCACGAAGCGAGCGCCAGAGTCAGCAGTTCCGGCGAATGGGCCAGCGGCGGCACCATGAGCACCGAAGCCGTGGCCCCGACGAAAGTGCCGATGACGCGGAACAGCGCCTTGGAAACGACCGCGCCGGCTAGCGGCGCGGCGACGATATAAGCGGTAAGGAAGGCCCAGTACGGTCGCTCCAGCCCGATCGAAAACGAGATATAGGCCGCCAGGATCGCTGCCAGAAACGCCTTGATCGAGAAGATGGCCGCCGGGACGCCCCAACGCGCGAAGATCGGCCGGTTCATGTCCGCCCCCGCATCTCTGCAGCGCGGTTGCCCACAGTAGTAATCAAGTTTACGGCCGCTTCGAGGTCGGCGTCCGGAATGCCGTCCAGCAATTCCCCCCGCAGCGCCACCAGCCGCGCTTCCGCCTTGCGGGCGATACCCGCGCCCTCTCGGGTAAGGTGGAGAAGATTGGCGCGGCGGTCACCGGCATCGGCGAGGCGCTCGACGAGACCCGCCGATTCGAGCTGGCGCACGGTGGTGGTCAGCGAGGCTTCGGTGATGCCGATCGCCCGCGCCAGATCCGCCTGCCGCGCCCCCGCACCCAGCCGCTCGAGATGAACCAGCGCCCAGCCCGCCGAGTTGGAAATCTCCAGCGAGGCGAGGATGCGGTCGGCAAGCTGCCTCCACGCCCGCCCAACAGGCGCGAGTTGCGTGGCGAGGTCATGGGCAAGGCTCGATCGGTCGGTCATGGGTCCTGGGGGGATCGGGGGTGGCGGGTACTTAGGCTCCTAACTATTATCGGGCAACCGGGTTGCCCTTGCGATTTACAAGCCAGCAATGCCGGAAATTGCAATTCGCGCAAGTGGGACGTTTGGGCCACTTCGTCGTCCC
This sequence comes from Novosphingobium sp. HR1a, assembly GCF_015594425.1. Taxonomy (NCBI): domain Bacteria; kingdom Pseudomonadati; phylum Pseudomonadota; class Alphaproteobacteria; order Sphingomonadales; family Sphingomonadaceae; genus Novosphingobium; species Novosphingobium sp. HR1a. The sequence goes on along the minus strand of NZ_JABXWS010000025.1, from coordinate 53,927 downwards.
GGACTTGATCCGGGACCGGTGGCAGTGAACGGCCCATGTCGCTGCGTGAAGCTATTGCTCACCTAAAGACGGCCACCGGTCCCGGATCAAGTCCGGGACGACGCGACATTCAGGGTTCGATCTCGATGGGGGTGCCGTCGGCCACGACTTCCCACAGAGCCTCAATCTCTTCGTCGGAAACCGCAATGCAGCCGTCGGTCCAGTCGCCGGGTACACGCCCCTCAGCCCAATCGTTCGGCTGACCGTGAATCATGATCATCCCGCCCGCAGAGCGCCCCCGCCCCGCCGCAAAGGCGCGGTCGTCGGCGTTGGGGTAAGAGATATGAAGCGAGAGATGATAGGCGCTCGCCGGGTTGCCCCAGTCGATGACATAACGCCCCTCCGGGGTCCGCTCGTCGCCTTCGAAGCGCTTGGGGCCGACGGGCTCGTCGCCGAGCTGGATATGCTCGATCACATGGACGAGGCGGCCTTCCGAGTAGAGTTCCATGATCCGCGCCGCCTTGCGTACGCGGATCATGTCGATGTCAGGCAGTTTCAAAGGCCGGGGCGCCTCGGTGGCGCCCAGCAGCAGAAGCAGCGGGGCGAACCTCAGGACGCCCCGCATCATCATCAATCCACGAAAGGATCGCGCACGAGGATGGTGTCCTCGCGCTCGGGGCTGGTGGAGACGAGCGCCACCGGCGTCTCGATCAGTTCCTGGACGCGCTGGATGTACTTGATCGCCTGCGCGGGGAGGTCCGCCCATGAACGGGCACCGGCGGTGGTGCCCTGCCAGCCGTCCATTTCCTCGTAGATCGGCTCGACCGCGGCCTGATCGGCGGCGTGGCTTGGGTAGTAATCCAGCACCTTGCCGTGCAGGCGGTAGCCGGTGCAGATCTTCACCTTGTCCATGCCGTCCAGGACGTCGACTTTCGTGAGGGCGATGCCGGTGACGCCCGAGATCGCGCAGGACTGGCGCGTCAGCACCGCGTCGAACCAGCCGCAGCGGCGCTTGCGGCCGGTGACGGTGCCGAATTCATGGCCGCGCTCACCCAGACGCTGGCCGGTCTCGTCCTCCAACTCGGTCGGGAACGGGCCGGAGCCGACGCGGGTGGTGTAGGCCTTGACGATGCCCAGCACGAAACCGGTCGCCGAGGGGCCGAGGCCCGAACCACTGGCGGCGGTGCCCGACACGGTGTTGGAGCTGGTGACGAAGGGATAGGTACCGTGATCGACGTCGAGCAGCACGCCCTGCGCGCCCTCGAACAGGATGCGCGCGCCCGCCTTGCGGACCTTGTTGAGACGCTTCCACACCGGCTGGGCGAACTGCAGCACGAAGGGCGCGATCTCGCGCAGTTCGTTGAGCAGCGCCTCGCGGTCGATAGGGGGCTGGCCGAAACCGGCGCGCAGCGCGTCGTGGTGCGCGCAGAGGCGATCGAGCTGCGGCTCCAGCGCATCGAGGTGCGCCAGATCGCAGACGCGGATCGCGCGGCGGCCGACCTTGTCCTCGTAAGCCGGGCCGATGCCGCGACCGGTGGTGCCGATCTTGCCCGCACCGGCGGCCGCTTCGCGCAGGCCGTCCAGCTCGCGGTGGACCGGCAGGATCAGCGGGCAGTTGTCCGCGATCGCGAAGTTCTCGGGATTGATCTCGACGCCCTGCCCGCGCAGCTTCTCGACTTCGGACTTGAGGTGCCACGGATCGAGCACGACGCCATTGCCGATGATCGAAAGCGTGCCGGTGACGATGCCCGAAGGCAGCAGGCTCAGCTTGTAGACCTGTTCGCCGACGACGAGCGTGTGGCCCGCGTTGTGACCGCCCTGAAAGCGCACCACTGCATCCGCCCGGCTGGCGAGCCAGTCGACGATCTTGCCTTTGCCCTCATCGCCCCACTGGGCGCCGATCACGGTAACATTTGCCATGGATATGCTCCTCCACCCTGCCACGGTGGATCCGGTATCGCCCTTCGACAGGACTCGACGATACGGATTTACGGTGGGGCAGGAGGCCCCGGCTTTTTCGGTCGGCGCCCTAAGGGCAAGGGGGGGCGGTAGTCAAGGGTCACCGGCACGAACGGGGTACTCTTCATTACACTTGGCGACTTGCCCCTGCCCGCTCCGGCCTGCGACCGTGCAGACATACCACGGGAGCATGCGACCATGAAGAAAACCCCAATGATCACGATCGGTGCCCTGCTGCTGGCGGCAGCCACGCCCGCCCTCGCGCAGCAGCGAACGGAAACGCTGAGTTACGGTACCGGAGCGCTGCAGACGCTCGATTTCTGGCCAGGAACTCAGAACGGGGCCGCGCGCAAAAAGCCTTCCCCACTGGTCGTCTTCGTTCACGGCGGTGGCTGGAAGCGCGGCGACAAGGACAGCGCCACCGGCCGCTACAAGGTCGCGCACTACACCGGTGAAGGTTACGCCTTCGCCAGCGTCAACTACCGGCTAGTCCCGGACGCGACCGTGGAGCAGCAGGCGCAGGATGTTGCCGATGCGCTCGCGGCCCTGCTCAAACAGGCGGATTCGCTAGGCATCGCGCGCGGCAAGGTCGTGCTGATGGGGCACAGCGCAGGCGCGCATCTGGTGGCGCTGGTCGGCACCGATCCGCGGTATCTGCGCAAGGCCGGACTGGCCTACTCCGACATTCGCGGCGTGATCCCGATCGACGGCGCCGCCTACGACGTCCCCGCGCAGATGCAGGACGCCGAGCGGCTGATGGGCGGTGCATATCGGCAAGCCTTCGGAACCGAGCCGTCGCGCCAGCGCGCGCTTTCGCCCACCTTGCAGGCGGCCGCGCCCAATGCGCCGCAATTCCTGCTGCTCCACGTCCAGCGCGCCGACGGCGTGCGGCAAGCCCAGGAACTGGAAGCGGCGCTGCGCAAGGCGGGCACAAAGGTCGAGCGCGAAGGCTTCCCCGGACGCGGATTGCCGGGGCACATTCAGATCAACCGCGAACTGGGCAATCCGGACTATGCCGCGACCGGCGTGGTCGATCGCTGGCTCGTCCGGGTGTTCGGCTAAAGCGCGACCGCCTCGCCGCCTTCCAGCTTGTGCGAGCAGCCCAGCGCCAGCGCATCGTCCGCTTCTGAGAGCGCGGCCACGGTCACCCAGCCGATCGCCCGCTGACGACTGGCGACCTCGCGGTCATGGCCGAGCGGGAGGAACAGGCGGCGCTCTTCGCCCGCAGCGGCGGACAGGCTCTCGATCAGCGGATCGGGATAGAGCGAGAAGCCCGTCGCGGATTCCGGATTGCGGCCGGTCTGACCAAGGATCGAATAGGTGCCACCACGCCCAAGACTGCCCGGCACGCCATCGGCGTAGATCGTGAAACCGAACCAGGACTGATACTCGAAGCCATGGCGCTCGGACGGATCGAGCGTCAGCCGCGCCTTGCCGCCGACCCGCGCGGCGATCGCCCGCAGCGCGGCAATGCGGCTGGCGAGTACACCGCCGACATCAAAGGCTGCCAGTTGCTCGATCGCGCTGTCGAACGGCCCGACGGCGTAGAGCAAAGGCAGATAGGCTTCACCGCCCGCATCGACCAGCCCGCCTGCGTCCTTGGCGTCGAGCATCTGGCGCACCGCCTCGATGTTCATGGAGGGCAGCGGCAGTGCCCCTGCGCTCAGCGTATCGACGAGGTCGGGGAGGGTGAAGTCCACCGAAACGCCCGTCGCGCCCGCCGCGCGCAGCGCCTCGATCGCCAGTTCGACGATCTCGGCCACCGCTTCGGTCGAATCGGCGCCGACGAGTTCCGCGCCCAGCTGCAGGCGCTCACGCGCCGGATCGAGGCCGTCGCCCTTGATCGTCACCACCTGCCCCGAATAGGACAGCCGCAGCGGCCGCGGCGCCTGCGCAAGGCCGGTCGCGGCGATGCGCGCGACTTGCGCGGTGATGTCGGACCGCAAGGCCAGCATCCGCATCGAGACCGGATCGACGAAGCGGAACATGCGGCGCACCTGAACGCCCGCCATGCGGTGCGCCAGTGCCTTTTCGAACTCCAGCACGGGAGTCTCGACGCGCGCGTAGCCGTGACTCGCAAGAACGTCATGCGCGGCGCGGCGCACCGTCTGGGAAGCCCATGCCTGCTGCGGCAGACGGTCGCCCAAGCCCTCGGGCAGAAGATCGCGGTCGTTTTCCTGCATAATGGCCGCGCCCTTAGCCCGCCGAAGCGCGGTTGTCGAATGTACAAATTTGCGACGATTGGCGACGAATTTTCCATCGGCTCCGGAAGGTCCAGCCGCTAAGTCGAAGCCAGGCGTCTGGCGGGACGCATCCTGTTTCAATCAACGAAGGCGCAACCATGAGCCCTGCCCGCAAGATTACCCCGCTTCTGGCCGTACTGCTGATGACACTGGCTCCACCAGCCCTTGCGCAGGGCATGGGAGGCATGGATGGCGGCATGGGCGGCGGCGGAATGGGTGGCGGTGGCATGGGCGGAGACGACATGGGCGGCGGAGGCCCTCCGGGAGGCGGCGGCGGTGCTCGCCCCCCTCAGCCGCCCAAGCCGATCAAGCGCGCGCGCTTCGACAAGATCGTCACCGACATGTTCCGCGACGCCGACACCAACCGCGACGGCACCGTAACACTCGACGAATTGCACGCGCTCGTCGAGGCGCGACGCGCGGTCATCATCAAGGAACGCTTCGCCGCAATCGACGCCGACCGCAACGGCTCGATCTCCATGGCGGAATTCAGCGCGTGGCAGAGCAAGATGGGCTCGGCCGCCACCAGCGACGATGCCGCGACCGGTGACCGAAGCGGCCCGATCGTCGAGGCCGTCATGCCCGACGTCGGCGAAGATCGCGCACTCGCGCGGTTGATCGAGCCCCTCAGCGGCACCGTCATCGCCCGCGCCAACACCAATTACGACGCAGGCGTCTCGCTGGAGGAACTGCTGGCCTACGAAGGCAAGCTGTTCGACACGGCGGACACCGACCACGACGGCTACCTGTCGATGGAAGAACTGCGCCCCAAGGGCAAGGACGGGGAGCGCATGCGCGGTCCCGGCGGCCCCGGCCCGATGGGCGGCCCGCCGCCGCGCTGATGCTTCAAAGCAACACGCGCCAGGTCTCGCCCTGAACCGGTTCGCCGAACGTATGGTGGACCTGGGTGTCGATGCACTCGAAGCCGTTGCGCGCGTAGATGCGGCGCGCGGCTTCGAGCACGGTATGCGTCCATAGCACCACCTGCCGGTAGCCCTTCTCCCGCGCGAAATCGAGGCAGCCGGCGACCAGCGCGTCGCCGATGCCCCGCCGCCGCGCGAAAGGCTCGACGTGGAGCAGGCGCAGCCGAGCGGTGCCTTCCCCCTCGTCGGTAAGGAACACCGCGCCGGCCATGACCCCGCCCAGATCCGCGACCCAGCAGCGCTCTCGCTCCGCATCGGAGTTTCGCAGGAACGCTGCAGTGGTTTCCGCCTCCACCACTTCGAGCCCATGCCCCCAACTGTGGCTTTCGGCGTAGAGCACCGACTGACGGGCCGCCACCTGACTGACTTCGCCGACCCGCGCGTCGCGGATCGTGAAGGCATCGGGCGCCTGGCGATCCAGCAGCAGCCGCGCCCGCGTCAGCGCCTGCACCAGATCGTCGCGCTCGGTCGCGCTCAGGCTTTCCAGATCGTGCGCGACAGCATCGCGCTGGCGCCCGTCGATCTCCTCGAACGCCGCCTGCCCCGCCTGCGTGAGCCGGATCGGGCGGGCGCGCGCATCACTGTCGAGCCGGTCGCGCGCGACCCAGCCCCGTTCCTCGAACCGGGCGATCATCCGGCTGAGGTAACCGCGATCGAGGCCCAGTTCGGCCTGCAGGACATTCGCCAGCACCGGCCCCAGCCGTGCGATCTCGAACAGGAGGCGCGCTTCCGGCAGGTTCGCATCGGTGTCGAGAAAGCGCGCGTCGATGGCGCCGACGTGCCGGGTGAAGAAGCGGTTGAAGGTGCGGATCGCGTCGATGGCCTGGTTCATGCGCCAGCCTTGATCGATTATGTTGACTTAGTCAACAATATCGAGAAGTGCGAGACGAACGACGCCTCCCGAACGAGAAAGGGGCCGATGCCGCAAGGCACCGACCCCTTTTCGTTGGGAGCTTGTTAAAGCGTCAGCTTAGAACGTCAGCGCCTTGACGGTCTTCACGCCCGGCAGCGCACGCGCCTGCTCAAGCAGTCCGGCCGAGAGATCGCCGTCCACCGAGAGCAACAGCACCGCTTCGCCGCCAGCCGCGCGGCGACCGAGGTTGAAGGTGCCGATGTTGATCGCGTTCTCACCCAGCAGCGTGCCGATGCGGCCGATGAAGCCCGGCGCGTCCTCGTTGACGATATAGAGCATCGAGCCGTCCAGCTCGGCCTCGACCTTGATGCCGAACATCTCGACGAGGCGCGGCTCGACGTTGTTGAACAGCGTGCCGGCCACCGAACGCTCGCCCGCTTCGGTCTTCACCGAAACGCGGATCAGAGTGTGGTAGTCGCCCTCGCGCTCGGTCTTCACTTCGCGCACTTCGAGGCCGCGCTCCTTGGCGAGGAACGGGGCGTTGACCATGTTCACCGTAGCCGACTGCACGCGCAGGAAGCCGGCGAGGACGGCGGCGGTGATGGGCTTCTGGTTCAGTTCGGCGGCGGCGCCCTCGACGTGGATCGAGATGCGCGGAACCGAGTCCACGGTCAGCTGGCCGACCATCGAACCCAGCACTTCGGCCAGCTTCATGTAGGGCTTGAGCTTGGGGGCTTCCTCGGCGCTCAGCGAGGGCATGTTGAGCGCGTTGGTGACACCGCCGTTGACGAGGTAGTCGGCCATCTGCTCGGCCACCTGGAGCGCCACGTTGACCTGCGCTTCGGTGGTCGATGCGCCCAGATGCGGGGTGCAGATGAAGTTCGGGGTGCCGAACAGCGGCGAATCCTTCGCCGGTTCGGTCTGGAACACGTCGAGAGCGGCGCCCGCGATGTGGCCCGAATCGAGGCCCGCCTTCAGCGCGGCTTCGTCCACCAGACCGCCGCGTGCGCAGTTGATGATGCGCACGCCCTTCTTGGTCTTGGCAAGGTTCTCGGCCGAGAGGATGTTGCGGGTCTGGTCGGTCAGCGGCGTGTGCAGCGTGATGAAGTCCGCCTTGGCCAGCAGCGTTTCGAGGTCCGCCTTCTCGACGCCCATTTCCACGGCGCGCTCAGGCGTCAGGAACGGGTCGAAGGCGACGACCTTCATGCGCAGGCCCAGCGCACGGCTGGCGACGATCGAGCCGATGTTGCCCGCGCCGATGAGGCCGAGCGTCTTGCCGGTGACTTCGACGCCCATGAAGCCGTTCTTCGGCCAGGTGCCGGCCTGCGTCTGGGCGTTCGCCTCGGGCAGCTGGCGGGCGAGCGCGAACATCAGCGCGATGGCGTGCTCCGCGGTGGTGATCGAGTTGCCGAACGGGGTGTTCATCACCACCACGCCCTGCGCCGAGGCAGCCGGGATATCGACGTTGTCGACGCCGATGCCGGCGCGGCCGATGACCTTGAGGTTCTTGGCGGCGGCCAGCATTTCCTTGGTCACCTTGGTCGACGAACGGATGGCGAGGCCATCGTATTCACCGATGCGGGCGATCTGCTGTTCCGGATTCTCGCCGGTGATGACGTCGACGTCGCAGCCCATCTCTTCGAAGATGCGGGCGGCGTTGGGGTCCATCTTGTCGGAAATGAGGACTTTGGGCTTGGTCATGGAATGTGTTCCTTCACGCTGGCCGTAAGGGAGGCCATGGCGGAGTGAAATTCTCGAATAAAATCGCGGAGTAAAACTCGATCACGCGGTAAAATCCCCGTCATCCCAGCGTAGGCTGGGACCGCAATCGGCCTTGCACGAGATGTCGCGCGTGGCGGCCAGCGGTCCCAGCTTTCGCTGGGATGACGGCGGTATTTTTACGCCGCGACCTGTTCGGCCTTGACGGTGGCGTAGGCCCAGTCGAGCCAGGGACCGAGATCCTCGACGTCCTGGGTGTCGACCGTGGCACCGCACCAGATGCGCAGGCCCGCAGGGGCATCGCGGTATCCGGCGACGTCGTAGGCGGCGTCCTGCTTTTCGAGCAGGGCGGCGAACTTCTTGATGAAGTCGGCGTCGGCACCTTCGACGGTCAGGCACACCGAGGTCTTCGAACGGGTCGCCTCGTCCACCGCAAGGTGGTCCAGCCAGTCACGCTCGGCGACGATCTTGCCAAGGGCAGCGGCGTTGGCGTCCGAACGGGCCTTCAGACCTTCCAGACCGCCCAGCGACTTCGACCATTCCAGCGCGAAGATCGCGTCCTCGACGGCGAGCATCGAGGGGGTGTTGATCGTCTCGCCCTTGAACACGCCCTCTGCGAGCTTGCCCTTGGAAACGAGGCGGAACACCTTGGGGAGCGGCCATGCCGGGGTGTAGGTTTCCAGACGCTCGACCGCGCGGGGGCCGAGGATGAGGACGCCGTGACCGCCCTCGCCGCCCAGAACCTTCTGCCAGGAGAAGGTGGCGACGTCGATCTTCGACCAGTCGATGTCGTAGGCAAACACCGCCGAGGTCGAGTCGGCGAAAGTCAGGCCCTCGCGGTCGTCGGGGATGAAGTCGGCGTTCGGAACGCGCACGCCCGAGGTGGTGCCGTTCCAGGTGAACAGCACGTCGGTGCTGAAATCGATCTGGGTGAGGTCAGGCAGCTGGCCGTAGTCGGCGCGGATCACGGTGGGATCGAGCTTGAGCTGCTTGGCAGCGTCCGTCACCCAGCCTTCGCCGAAGCTTTCCCAGGCAACCGTGGTCACGGCGCGCTGGCCGAGCATGGTCCACATGGCCATCTCGAAGGCGCCGGTGTCGGAACCCGGGACGATGCCGATGCGGTGGGTATCCGGCAGCTGCAGCACTTCGCGCATCAGGTCGATGCAGTAGGCGAGGCGAGTCTTGCCGATCTTCGCACGGTGCGAACGACCCAGCGATTCGGTGGCGAGCTTTTCGGGGGAATAGCCGGGCGGCTTGGCGCAAGGTCCGGAAGAGAACTGCGGACGAGCAGGTTTACGCGCGGGAACGGCAATCAAATCAGTCATTTCTGACTCTCCTTACAGAGAGCACGCGCGGCGTTGGGACCGCGTGGCCCGGAGCCGCTCCTAGTGGCACCCACGGGGATGTCAATCGTCTTGCAGGCCAAAGGGCGGTCAGTTCACTGTGTAAAACGGTCGCATGCATATGGCGCCCTGCCGCCGTGTAAGGCACGGATAAGCGCAGGTTAAGGCACTCCCCCCAAGAGCTTGGACCCATGCGCAGAATTTTGTTCACCCTCCCCCTGCTCGCCGTGCTCAGCGGGTGCATCGACCGTCCGGCGCCTTCGAACCGACGGCCGAATCACACGGCGAGTCGCCCCCGACCCTCGCCGCCGCGCCCCGAACTGCGGCAGTGCCTCTCTACGCTGAGCGCACAGCAGGCCGTATTCACCCCGGTCGAGGATCGCTGGTACGGCAACGCCTGCTCCACGGTGGGAACGGTGAAGCTGGCTGCGCTGAACACCGACGACGCCACTGTGACCGTATCCGGGCTCGGCCCCGTGACCTGCGCAACCTCGACAGCCTTCGCGGGCTGGGCACGCTACGGCGTTGACCGCGCGGCACAGCAGATCCTCGGCAGCCGTCTGGTGAAAATAGAGACGTTCGGCAGCTATTCATGCCGCAACGTTGCGGGCACCGCGCGCCGGTCCGGCCATGCCAGCGCCAATGCCATCGACGTCTCCGGCTTCGTCCTCGGCGACGGGCGACGCATCACCGTGTTGCAAGACTGGAACGGCGGCACCCCGGCCGAGCGCCGCTTCCTGCGCGTGGTCCACGACAGCGCCTGCAAGCGCTTCGGCACGACGCTGGGACCGCAGTACAACGCCGCGCACGAGAACCACTTCCATCTTGAGGCCGACGGCGCGGATTTCTGCCGCTAGAGTGCTGCCTCTGTCAGTCGCCGGTCACGATCGGCTGCGCATTGTCAGTGTCAGCCCCTGCCACGTCAGGCTTGATCACGAAGCGGACACGATCGACACAGCCGCTGCTGCCCTCCTGTGAAGCCGCCGCCTTGGCGGACTGGATCATTTGCACCGCCTGTCGTCCGAAGTCATCACTCGGTTCGGCGGCAAGCACGGACGCATTGCCGACCGCGCCCCACGGCGCCACATCGTAGCGCACCACGGCCCAGCCCTCGATCCGGCGACGGTTGTAGGCGGCCGGGAAACGCAGCACCGGGGCAGTGGTCCACTCCCGCCCGGTGGAACAGGTTTCGCCCGACTTGAACGCATTTTTATCAGGCATCGGCGGTGCAGCCATCACCTCGGGCGCCCGCCAGTAAGGATAGGAACAGCCCGTTCGTGCGCCGCCGGTAAAGCGCGATTCCTGAACCGCCTTCACGCTTGCCTGATCCAGCGCCTTGTTGCCGGTCCCGGTCTGCACCCGCACGTTCAACGGCTTGCCCGATGCGTCGGTATCGTAAGCGATCATCGACCAGTCCCTGACGCCGGGAGTCGCGGGCAGTTTGTCGAAGTCCGGGTAGGCGCGCATAAGCGGCTGCGGACGCGGCGCCTGCCCGCAGTTGCCAGCCTCTTGAATACGGTCCCACCCCTGCTGCGGCAGGCGTCCGCTCAACGGGGTCACGCTGTAGGAAACAAGGTCAGCGACCGGAGCCGCGGCGAACGGTTCGATCTGCGCCGTGTACGTCACCGAGCAGGCCGAGCGCGCCTTGGCCGGAAAGCGGCTGGCCGCCAGCGACGGCGCAATGTCGTCATTGGGGACGTAGCGCGATCCTCTCGCGTGATCGAGATGGGCCGCCCACTGCCGTCGATATCGAAGCGCAGCGTCACCGATTGACGGCTGTTCGAACCGCGCCAGCCAATCGTGCCCAGCGGACGGCGGATCGGCTTGCCCACTGCAGCGCCGCCATCGCACCGGACTTCGCCCGGCATCCAGGTGGCGAGCCCCCGCTCCGCCGGGCCCGTTGAAACCGGAGAATGCGGCACGGGCGGCGCAGCGGCCAGAACCAGAAACGCCAGAGCAGCTGCCACCATGCCTGATCTCCTCACTCGAGATCGTCAGGCTAACATGCTGGGAAGACAGAACAAGGACGTATCGGCGCCATATCCGCACAGGTTGAGCGCCGAAATCGATGCAGTTCAGATTTCCAGCTGGCTGCCCAGTTCGACCACGCGGTTCGTGGGCAAGCGGAAGAACTCCATCGCGCTCGCCGCATTGCGCATCATCCACGCGAACAGCTTTTCGCGCCAGATCGCCATGCCGGGCTTTTCCGAGGGCACCAGCGTCTGGCGTGAGAGGAAGAAGCTGGTCTTCATCATCTCGAACGGCCCCCCACAGAACGGCGCATGGGCGAGCGCAGCGGGAATATCGGTCTCCTCCATGAAGCCGTAGCGCAGCGTCAATCGGTAGAAGCCCTGCCCCAGATCGACGACGGTGAAGCGGTCCTGCGGCTCCACGTAGGGGCCGTCCTGCACTTCCACCGTCAGCACCACGACGCGCTCATGCAATACCTTGTTGTGCTTGATGTTGTGCAGCAGCGCCGAGGGCACGCCCATGTTGCTGGAGGCCATGAAGATCGCCGTGCCCGGCACCCGCGCGGCGCTGCCGTGGGCGCTCTTGGCGAAGACGTTGAGCGGCAGCGCGGCCTCGGTCATGCGGTCGCGCATCAGGCGGCGGCCCTTGTTCCACGTCGTCAGCAGGGTGAAGGCGATGCCGCCGATCATCAGCGGAAACCAGCCGCCGTCGGGGATCTTGGTGGCGTTGGCGGCGAAGTAGGCGCCATCGACCACGAAGAAGGTGACGATCACCGGGATCGCCAGCGCCTTGTGCCACTTCCACACGACCAGCAGCATCACCGCCATCAGGCAGGTGTCGATCAGCATCGCGCCGGTCACCGCAATGCCGTAGGCCGAGGCGAGGTTCGACGAGTTCTGGAACACCAGGACCAGCACGATCACGCCGGTCATCAGCGCCCAGTTGACGAAGGGGATGTAGATCTGCCCCGCCTCGTGCTCGCTGGTGTGGCGGGTCGAGAGCCGCGGGATGAAGCCCAGTTGCATCGCCTGATGGGTGATCGAGAACGCGCCCGAGATCACCGCCTGGCTGGCGATGAAGGTGGCGCAGGTCGCCAGGATCACCAGCGGCAGGCGCAGCGATTCGGGGGCGAGGTTGAAGAACGGGTTCTCCATCGCGACGGCCGCCTGCGCGTCGTCGAGACCGAGGATCATCGCCGCCTGACCGAAGTAGTTGATGAGCAGGCAGGGCATCACGAAGGCGAACCACGACAGCCGCAGCGGGCCGCGCCCGAAGTGCCCCATGTCGGCATAAAGCGCCTCCGCCCCCGTCACCGCCAGCACGACCGAGCCAAGCGCGAGGAAGCCGAGGATCTTGTCGGTCAGGAAGAACTGGATCGCGTACCACGGGTTCAGCGCCACCAGCACCTCGGGCATCTGAACCAGATGGTAGATGCCCAGCACCGCGAGCACGGTGAAGTAGGTCACCATGACCGGCGCGAACAGCGCGCCGATCTTGGCGGTGCCGCTCTTCTGGATGACGAACAGCGCGATCAGCAGCACCAGCGCGATCGGCAGCACGAAGGGCGCGAGGTCCGACTGGACGACGGTGAGGCCCTCGACCGCCGAGAGCACCGAAACCGCCGGGGTAATCATCGAATCGCCGTAGAACAGCGAGGTCGCGAAGACGCCGAGCAGTACCACCAGCGGCCCGTAGCCGGACTTGCGGATCGCGCCCGAGATCAACGCAACGAGCGCGAGGCTGCCGCCCTGCCCCTTGTTGTCCGCGCGCATCAGTACGCCGACGTACTGCACCGACACCACCAGCGTCATCGACCAGAAGATCAGGCTGACGACGCCGAGTACGTGCAGTTCGTCGATCGCCAACGGATGCGGGCCGACGAAGGTTTCGCGGAAGGCATAGAGGGGGCTGGTGCCGATGTCGCCGAAGACGACGCCGACCGCGCCAAGCGCGAGCTTGGTGATATTGCCCGAGCCCTGGCCGTGATGGCCGCCCGAACTGTGAGACTCACCCGCCGTCGAAGGAACGTAAGGTGTGTCTGCTAGAGAATCACTCATTCATGCGTCCTGTAATGGACTCGCAGACACGCTAGAGCGGCTGCGGCAGGCTTGCGCCGTTAGCAGCATGAATGGGGCCAAGCAACGATACTTACAATCCCCGCGCCCGGCGGCAATGTTCCGTTCAGGGATTGGCCGGGCCGGGCTGAACGGGCGCCGATTCGGTCGGGGCCTGACCGTTTTGCGCCACGATCGCGGCGTCGAGGCGCATCAGTTGCTGGGCGAGCGGCAGGCGCCATGGCGCATCCTCGGGTGCGGTCTTCACAACATCCACCCACAAGGCACGCGCCTCGGCGAGTTTCCCCTCGCGCGCATAGGCGAGGCCGAGGAAGAATCGTGCGCCCGGCGCATCCGGCTCCGCGTCGATCGCACGCTGGTAGGCGTAGAGCGCGGGCGGCGTCAGCATGTTGTCTGCGTGGGCGACCAGCGAATTGGCCAGCGCCAGCCAGGCGTCGGCGTTCTTGGGGTCATCCTCGATCGCCCCGCGAAGGACTTCGGCGGCATCGGCATACTGACCGTTGCGAGCGAGGCCATCGGCGATCACCACCCAGCGGTTGTTGGTCGGGATGCCGCTATTGGTGACCTTGGCGCGGCCTTCGACAAGCGCGGCGGGGTCGGCGGACACGGACTCGGCCGAATCCTTCGGCGCTCCTGCCAAGCTCGGCGAGCCCTGCGTCACGTATCCCGCGATGCCGAGCAGCAGCGCCGAAGCCACCGCCTCGCGGCATCCGCGCGGCACTTTGAATACGAAAAGCAACACCGCCAGCACGAGGGCGGCTAGGCCGATCACGAAAACCCAGGTCACTGCCCTGCTCCTTTTGCGGAAAAGCGGCGCCGTAGCAGCAGGAAGGCGATGAGGAGCAGCACGCCCGGCACCGCGAACAGCGGCCAGGTCAGGCCGGTGAGCTGAGGTGCATAGCTGACGTAGTCGCCGTAGCGCTCGATCAGCCAGGCGCGGATCTGTTCGGGAGTCTCGCCCGCCTTGATCCGCTCGCGCACCAGCGAGCGCATCGAACCCGCGATCGGCGCGTCCGAATCCGCAATCGACTGGCCCTGGCACTGAAGGCAGCGCAGGGTTTCCATGAGATCCTGCGCCTTGGTTTCCTGCGCCGGATCATCGAGCTGACGATAGGCGTAAGGCGCAGTGGACTGCTCCTCCTGTGCGAACACGGGAGCCGCGAGAGCCAGCGCAACGAGAGCGATCAGGCGCTTCACTGGCCCGCCTCCTTCAGCTTCTCAAGCAGCAGCCCGAGGTGCTCGGGCCGGATTTCGCCGATGTGCTGGTAGACAATCGTGCCCTTGCCATCGACCACGTAAGTCTCCGGAACGCCGGACGAGCCGAGCGCCAGTTGCACTTTCCCGTCATCGTCCGCGCCGATGCGCTGGAACGGGTCGCCGTTCGTTTGAAGGAAGCCCTGCAGGTTCTCGGTCGTGTCGCGCACCGAGATGCCTTCGATCGGCACCCCGGCCTTGGCCAGCGCTCCGAGTTGCGGCGCCTCGACGCGGCAGGGAATGCACCAGCTGGCGAACACGTTGACGAGGTGCGGCTTGCCGTTGGCAAGCACCTTGCTGTCAAGGCCGGGCCGTCCCGGCAAGGCGGCAGGCAGATCGAACTGCGGCATCGACTTACCGACGAGCGCGGAGGCGACATTGCGGTCCGCCGGGCGATAGAGCCCGACGATCACCAGCGCCACGAAGCCGAGGAACAGCGCCAGCGGCAGCCAGATCGCCCAACGAGGCGCTTTTGCGGGTAAATCGCTCATCGTCCCTGCTTCTCGCGCCGATAGGCGATCTTGTCCTTGGCCACGATCCGCCGCACGTCGGCCGCCACCCGGCCCAGCAGCGCCAGCAGGCCGCCCAGCGCGATCAGCAGACCGCCGATCCAGATCAGCGGCGCGAAAGGCTTCCACCACAAGCGCAGTTGCCAGCGCGATTGCTTCTCGCCATCGACCTTGGGCGCCTCGCCGCCGAGCACGGCGTAAAGCTGGCCATTCCAGCGCGTCAGCAGCGCCGATTCGCTAGTTTGCTGCGGCGGCGTCCAGAAGCTGCGCGACTGCGGGAGCATGCGCGTCACCTTACCGTCGATACCGTAGCGCACCAGCAGGCGCGCCTCCATCGCCGTCCAGTTCGGCCCGGCGACAGGCTCGACGGTGCCGAGCTTGACGCCCCATGGCCCGACTTGCGTGACCTCGCCCATGCGCACCGCGACCAGCTTCTCGACCGAGAAGGCGCTCTCGCTGCTCATGCCAAACAGAGCGACGGCAATGCCGAAATGCGCGACGACCATGCCCCAGATCGGCAGCGGTGTGCGGCGCAGGTTGCGGCCCTTGAGCGGCAGCAGGCTGGCCCAGCCGAGCCCGACCGAGAGCGCAAGACCGATCCAGGGCAGCAGCGCGACACCGCCCAGAACCAGCACGCCGATCCCGCCCGCGACGACCAGCATCGCCGGGATCACCAGCCCGCGCCCGACGCGCCCGAACTTGTCCCGCCGCCAGCGCAGCAACGGCCCGACCATGAGCACGACCAGCATCGGCACCGCGAACAGCGCGCTCATCGGGTTGAAGTACGGCGGCCCGACCGAAACCTTGGCTCCCATCGCCTCTGCGAACAGCGGGTAGAGCGTGCCGAACAGCACGATGCCCAGGATCGCCGAGAGCATCACGTTGTTGACCACCAGCGCGCCCTCGCGGCTGACGAAGGCAAAGCGCTCGCCCTCGGTCACCGTCGCGGCGCGCAGGCCGAACAGCACCAGCGCGCCGCCGATGTAGATCGCCAGCAGCGCGAGGATGAACGTGCCGCGCTGCGGATCGACGGCAAAGGCATGCACGCTCGTCAGGATACCCGAGCGCACCAGGAACGTGCCGATCATCGACATCGAGAACGCAACCACGCCCAGCATGATCGTCCAGGCGCGCAGTGCATTGCGCGCCGCCAGCACGCCGCACGAATGGAGCAGTGCCGTCGCCGCCAGCCAGGGCATCAGCGAGGCGTTCTCGACCGGGTCCCAGAACCACCAGCCGCCCCAGCCCAGTTCGTAATAGGCCCAGTACGAACCGGCGGTGATCCCCACGGTGAGGAATATCCACGCGCCCAGCACCCACGGGCGCATCGCCTTGGCGAACGCCGGGCCGACCTCGCGCGTCACCAGTGCGCCGATCGCGAAACTGAACGCGATCGAGAGCCCCACATAGCCCAGGTAGAGCGTCGGCGGATGGAACGCGAGGCCAAGGTCCTGCAGCAGCGGGTTGAGCCCGTTACCCTCCATCGGCACCGGCGAAAGCCGCTCGAACGGGTTGGAGGCGAGCAGCAGGAAGGCATAGAAGCCAAGGCTCACGAAAGCCTGCCCGGCCAGCGTCGCCAGCATGGTGCGTTCCGGCAAGCGCTTTTCGACGAGCGCCACGAAGGCGCCGCCCAGCCCCATGACCGTCACCCACAGGAGCATCGAGCCCTCGTGGTTGCCCCAGGCGCCGGCGATCTTGAACACCAGCGGCTTCATCGAATGCGAATTGAGCGCGACCAGCTTCACCGACAGATCGGTGACCGAAAAGACGTAGATGAGACAGGCGAAGGCCAGCAGCGCCAGCCCGCCCTGCACCACCGCCACGGGGCGCACCGCACCGCCGAGCACGGCGCCGCGCTCTGTCAGCCCCAGCGCACCGGAAACGAGTTGCAGCGCCGCCAGCGCCGCCGCCAGCCAGAGGGCGGCAAGACCTAGTTCAGCGATCATTTGGGTTCAGCGATCATTTGGTTTCTTGCATGACCTTCTGGGCCTGTTCCCTGGACATGTCCTGCATCTCGTGGGGCACGTAGTTCTCGTCATGCTTGGCGAGGAGGTTGTCGGCGACGAATGTGCCGTCCGTGCCCATCTTGCCCTCGGCGACGACGCCGGATCCCTCGACGAACAGCGAGGGCACGATGCCCTTGAAGGTCACCGGCACGCGCGCCTTGCCGTCCTGCACGGCGAAATTGATCGTCACTCCGTCCGCCGCCGTCTTGAGCGAGCCCTTCTCGACCATGCCGCCAAGGCGCACGGCGCGGCCGGGCTCGGGCGGCCTGGCGACGATCTCGCTCGGCACGTAGAAGTAGCTCGCCTGATTGCGCAGCGCCCATGCGGCGAGCAACGCCGCCCCGATGAGCACGACCAGCGCGACGATCAGCAGCACGAGGCGCTGGTGCTTGGCCTTGATCGGGCTCTTGGCGACCGTCGCCATCAGCGGTTCCTCGCCGAATCACGGCGCTTTTCTGCGCGGCGCATCGAAAGCAGCGCCCATGCGACCATCGCCAGCGTCGCGCCGATGCCGACCACATAGGCCGCGACCACGAAGGTCCATGGGTCCATCGCTTCACGCATCAGAATGCCTCCACTTCCGCGCGCGCTTTCCTGCGCAGCCGCGCCTCGGCCTGCTGCTCGGCCAGGATCGCACGCATCCGCGCCAGCACGACGCCTGCGAAGATCAGCGTGAAACCGAGCATCGCGGCAAGCAGCGGCACCAGAAAATCGCCCGACATCGCGGACTTGCCCACGGTGATGCTCGGCGGCTGGTGCTGGCTGTTCCACCAGATCACCGAGTAATGAATGATCGGCACGTTCACCGCGCCGACGAGCCCGAAGATGGCGGGCGCGCGATTCTGGCCGCCGTCCGCAGCCTCGCTCGCCTGCGACAGCGCCATCCACCCGAAGTAGAGGAACAGAAGCACCAGCATCGAGGTCAGCCGTCCGTCCCAGACCCACCATGTCCCCCACGCAGGACGCCCCCACAGCGAACCTGTAAGTAAGCAGACGGCGGTAAAAACCGCGCCCGGCACCGCGCAGGCTTTCGCCGCGATGGCCGCGAGCGGATGACGCCAGACGAGTTCGGTGAAGCTCGCACCCGCGATGCCCATCCACCCGGCCATGCCCAGCCAGGCGGCGGGCACGTGGAGATAGACGATGCGCACCGTCTCTCCCTGCAGGCGCTCGGCAGGGGCGACGAACAGCCCCCAGCCCAGCGCCGCGAAGGCGACGACCAGTCCCGTGCCCATGCACAGGGGCATCAGCCAGCGGGCGATGCGCAGAAAACGGGCGGGGTTGGCAAAGCCGTGCATGACAGGCGCGCTTCTATAGTGCGTGTTGAAAGGAGCAAGTGACTCAGATCAAAGCACAGCGCTTTTCATGCGCCAATCGGGCATTGGTATCATGATGCCGCTATGAGCATCACACTGTGGTAAAAGGGAGAAAATGGGGCGATCGATGGGGTTCGAACCCACGACCTCCGGTACCACAAACCGGCGCTCTAACCAACTGAGCTACGATCGCCACAGGCGCACTCGAGAGGCGCCGCGCCCGGCATCGGACGCTGCTGCATCCGGTGCGGAGCGCGCCTTTTGCACAGCGCGCGGATTCTTGCAAAGCAAAAATGCGGAGAGGCGAAATTTACCTGCCCGTCGCCTCGCCCGCGATTTTCCTGCGCCCTGCCCGTGGCTAAGGTCGGCGCATGGACGAACCCGGCGAATCATCGGCTGCAAGACTGCTATCCCACCCCGGCGTTCAGCGCTTTCCCTCGTCCCGGCTCGACCTGTTCATCCTGCGCGAGTTCCTTAGCGCCGAGCGCTGCGCGCAGTTGATCGACCTGATCGAGACCAACAACCGCCCCTCGACGATCGCCGACTACAACGGAGACGATGCGTTCCGCACCAGTTCGACCTGCGACTTGTCACGCAACTATCCGGTGGTCGACGAACTGGCGCAGGCGCTCTCCCGCCTTTCCGGCATCGACCTTGCCTATGCGGAACCGCTGCAGGGACAGCGCTATGAAGTCGGGCAGGAGTTCAAGGCGCACACCGATTATTTCGAGCCCGACAGCGCCGATTTCGAGAAATACTGCAAGGTTCCCGGCCAGCGGACCTGGACCTTCATGATCTACCTGAACGACGTCGAGGCCGGAGGCGCGACTCGCTTCAAGGTCATCGACAAGATGATCCAGCCCGAGACCGGCAAGCTCATCGGCTGGAACAACCGCCGCGCTGACGGCAGCTGTAACGCGGCGACGCTTCATCACGCGATGAAGGTGCGCAAGGGCCGCAAGTACGTCATCACGCAATGGTATCGCGAGCGGCCCTGGGGGTGAACCGATGGGGCTTCGACAAGCTCAGCCTGAGCGGATTTGAGAAGTTCTCTCTATTCCGCTCAGGCTGAGCTTGTCGAAGCCCCATCGGCAAAAGCCATCAGCAGCCGCCCCGGAATGAGCCCGGGACGGCTGGCAGCCCGGCTTACTTGGCCGCAGCGATCACCGCGCAAGCGATGCGCCCGCCGGCATTACCCGAAGGCTGGCTGGTGTAGTCGTCCACGCCTGCGTGGATCACCAGCGCCGAACCGTCCGCGTCGAGCAGCGACTTCGGCCCCGGCGAGAGCGTCACGCCGGAATTCAGCACCTGCGTCTTGAGCAGGCCGTCCGCGCCGACATTCTGATTCGGCATGTCACCGCCATGCGGCCCCGTAGCGACCATATAGCCGTGCTGGTGATCGCCGCCGGTGAAGTGGCCGCCCGAACTGTCGAACTTGGTCGCGGTGTCGCACACGCCCTTCTGGTGGAAGTGGAAGCCGTGCTCACCCGCCGGAATGCCCTTGGCCTCGGCGCTGACGAGGACGCCTGCCGGGGTCTCCTGCAGCATGACCATGCCGATGGTCTTGCCGTCCAGCCCAATCAGATCGGCGTGGATCATCGGCGCGGCGGCCGCCGTCGTTGCGGAATGGCCGGTATGGTCATCAGCCGCACCGGCAGCGCCGGCGAGCGAGAGCAGGACCGCCGAGGCGGCGAGGATGCGGGAGGATCGCTTCATATCGTATCTCCGGTCTTTCGGGCTGGATGGCTGCGAAACGCAGCCGCACGCATGGACGTTCCCCCGCCCCGCGTGGACATTCACGACCCTAAAGCCCTGCACATGAAAGGCAATCGCAACTGGCAATGAAATTTTGCACGCTATGCGGACAACAAAAAAGGCGGCCCCAGGGACCGCCTTCTTCGTGAAGCTGATGTTCGGAGCCTGAAGCCCCGCCCAATCAGTTCTTCTTGAGCGTGAGACCGCCGAAACGCTTGTTGAACTGGGCCACGCGGCCACCGTCCTGAAGCTGGGCCTTGCCGCCGGTCCATGCCGGGTGCGAGGTCGGGTCGATGTCCAGAACCAGCGTGTCGCCTTCCTTGCCCCAGGTCGAGCGGGTCTGGAAGGTGCTGCCGTCGGTCATCTGTACCGTGATGGTGTGGTAGTCGGGATGCGTATCGGCCTTCATGGGTCTATCTCTTTCGCATGTGGCCGGTTCCGACCGGCCTGGCTTGGAAAGCGGCGCGCTTACAGCGAAGCGGGCCTGAATGCAAGGGCGAAGAAGCCCAACCCTGCCCCTCCCGCGAGCGGCAGGGGAATGAGAGGTCCCCGCCAACACAGCCCTCCCGCTTGCGGGAGGGCCGGAAGCCTTGGCAGCTTGCTGCCTAGCCGGACGGGGTGGGCAGCAGCCTCAGGCGTCTGCGATCATCGCCGTGAAGTTGACCTCGCAGGTCACCTTGTCGTCGATGGAGGCCTTGCCCCAGAACTTGCACACGCGCGAACGCTTCTGGACGAAGCCGGTGCGCAGTGTCAGCAGGTGCCCCGGGGTCACGGGGGCGCGGAACTTCGCGTCCTCGATCGCCATGAAATACACCAGCTTGCCGGTCCCGGCGAGGCCGAGGGTCTCGATCGCGAGGATGCCCGCAGCCTGCGCCAGCGCCTCGATCTGGAGGACGCCGGGCATGATCGGTCGGCCGGGGAAGTGCCCCTGGAAGAAGTCCTCGTTGAAGCTCACCGCCTTGACCGCCTCGATCTCCTCCTCGGAGATCGAGACCACGCGGTCGACGAGCAGCATCGGGTAGCGGTGCGGAAGCGCCGCCAGGATCTTCGCGGTGTCGTACACGACTTCGGCCTTATCGCTCATGCCCGTGACGTCCGATCAGCGGCCCGAGGGCTGCGTCGCCGGCGCGGCGCCGGCCGGAGCCTGGCCCTGCGCGGCAGCCTGCTGCGCACGCTGTTCACGAACCTGGCGCGGTTCCCAACCGGCGGGCGGAACCAGCTGCGCCGAGGGGATCGACGTGTTCAGCTCGTTCAGGATGTCCTGGTTGAGGTTGTAGGCGCCGCCGTTGACCGCGAGGATCGCGTCGGGCGAGATCAGGATCGACACGCCCTTCTTGGTCATCGCTGCCTTGACCGCATCGTTCAGCTTGTCTTCGATCTGCTCGTTGACGTAAGCCTGCGACAGGCCGACCGGCTGCAGGATGCGCTGGAGTTCGGCCTTGCCGTTCTCCTGGATCTGCTGGATCGAACCGGCCTGCTGCTCAAGCGCGGCCTGAGTCACCTTGCCGCCCTGACGGTCGGCGTTGAACTTGTCGATCAGCGGCTTGATCTGGGCGTTGAGCGCGTTCTGACGGGTCTGCGCCTGGTCGAACTGCGCCTTGAATGTGGTCTGGCGCTGCGTCTCGGCGGTCTTGAACGCGTTCGAGTTGGCGATCACCGCATCGAAGCTGGCAACGCCGAGGCCCTGCACGATAGTACCGCCGGTTGCGGGGGCGGCGGCGGCCGGAGCGGGCTTGGCAGCCAGCGCGGGCTGCGCCGAGACGGCGGCGAACGCGAGGCCGGCAGCCAGCGCGATGGTCTTGTTCTTGGTAATCATCAGAACTGGGTTCCCACGTTGAAGTTGAATGCCTTGGGATCGTCGCCGTACTGCTTGAGCAGAACGCGCGAGAAGTCGATGCGGAACGGACCGAAAGGCGAGTTCCAGTTCACGCCGATGCCGATGGCGACACGCGGCTTCCAGGTATCGCCGACGAATTCCTCGACGAAGTTATAGGCATAGCTGCCGGTGGCGGTCTGCGTGCGACCACTCGAGTCAGTCGAAGACGTGACCGGCGTGCCGCTGGTGTTCGCAGTGCCATCGGTATTGTTGGGATAATACGTCGGGATACAGCCCGGATCGCACTGCGTGAGCGTCGGCCTCTTGACGCTCCAAACCGCGCCCACGTCGGCAAAGATGGAAGGACGGAGGCCCATTTCGCGAGCACCGGAACCGAGCGGAATTTCCATCTCCGCACGGCCCATGTAGTAATAGTTGCCGCCCAGCGCGTCGTCGGTCCAGTTGCTGCGGTCGGTCGTAACGCTGCCGTCCGTGTTCAACTGCTTGCGCAGCACGCGCGGGCCGACGCCGCGGATGGCGAAGCCGCGGAACTGCGGTTGACCGAGGTAGAAGCGGTCGGTCAGGCGGATGTCCTGCCCGGACAGACCCTTGATCACGCCACCTTCCGCCGAGAGCGAGAAGATGAAGCCGTGGCCCATGTTGAAGAACTTCGACGCATTGCCGCGAACACGGGCATACTTAACGTCGCCGCCAAGCCCTGCGAAATCGACATTCACCGAAGCGGTCGTGCCACGCGTCGGACGGACGCGATTGTCGAGCGTATCGTAGATCAGAGAGGCGCCAACAATCGAACTAAGGCGCTTCCCGATCGCGTCACACAAGTAACGCCCGGCGATTAGCGGACTGCACTGGCCGTTCGCGTCGTAATATTCACTGCCGAGGCTAACGTCATCGTAGTTGAGCGTATAGCTGCCCACCGCAGTCAGATACTCGGTCAGCGGCACACCCGCACGGACATTGAAGCCGGTAGTCGACTGCGAGTACGTGGTGTTACGATTGGTGTTATAGTAGTTGAAGCTGTTGTAGT
This sequence comes from Novosphingobium sp. HR1a, assembly GCF_015594425.1. Taxonomy (NCBI): domain Bacteria; kingdom Pseudomonadati; phylum Pseudomonadota; class Alphaproteobacteria; order Sphingomonadales; family Sphingomonadaceae; genus Novosphingobium; species Novosphingobium sp. HR1a. The sequence goes on along the minus strand of NZ_JABXWS010000025.1, from coordinate 31,158 downwards.
CGCGGCGGTAGATATTGACGCCGAGCGACACGTTCTTGTCAAACAGGTAAGGCTCGACGAAGCTCGCCTCGACGCTCTTCGAATAGCGCGAGATGCTGCCCGACAAGCCCACCGTCTGGCCACGACCGCGGAAGTTGCGCTGGCGGATCGATGCCTGGAAGATGAAGCTCTCAAGGCTGGAGAAACCTGCCGAAAGCTGGAGTTCGCCGGTCGGCTTCTCCTCGACGTTGGCTTCCAGCAGGATGCGGTCGTCGGCGCTGCCGGGCTTCTGCTCGACCTCGAACTTCTCCTGGAAGTAGCCGAGCGACTTGATGCGATTGGTCGAACGCTTGACCTGCAGCGAATTGAACGCGTCGCCTTCCGCGAGGCGGAACTCGCGGCGCACGACCTTGTCCTGGGTCAGCGTGTTGCCGTTGATGTCGATCTTCTCGACATAGACGCGCGGCGCCTCCTGGATCACGAAGGTCAGCCCCATGGTGAGGTTTTCCTTGTCCCGATCGTACTGCGGGCGGACGTCGGCAAAGGCGTAGCCGAAGGCACCGGCAGTCTCGTTCAGACTGTCGATCGTGTCCTCGACCTGCTTGGCGTTGTACCAGTCGCCCTTGTGCATCGGCAGGCGCGACGCCATCTTCTCGCCGTCGAAGTCGCGCAGTTGGCTTTCGACCTTCACGTCGCCGAACTTGTAGCGCTTCCCTTCCTCCACCACGTACGTGATGATGAAGTCCTTCTTGTCCGGCGTCAGTTCGGCCACCGCCGAGACGACGCGGAAGTCGGCATAGCCCTGCGTCAGATAGAACTGGCGCAGCTTCTGCTGGTCGAAGGCCATGCGATCGGGGTCGTAGCTGGTGCCCGAGCTGAACAGACGGGTGAAGCGCGCCTGCTTGGTCACCATCTGGCCGCGCAGTTCGCCGGCCGAGAAGTGCTCGTTGCCGATGATGTTGATCTGGCGGACCTTGGACTTGTCGCCCTCGGTGATCTCGAAGACGATGTCGACGCGGTTCTGGTCGAGCGAGACCATCTTCGGCTCGACGGTCGCGGCGTAGCGCCCTTGGCGCTTGTACAGCTCGATGATGCGGGCGACGTCGGCGCGAATCTTGGAACGGGTGAAGATCTGGCGCGGCGCGACCTTGATCTCGGGAAGGATCTTGTCGTCCTTGATGCGCTTGTTGCCTTCAAGGATGATGCGGTTGACGACCGGGTTCTCCTGAACCGTGATCGTCACCACGCCATTGTCGAACGCAACCTGCGCGTCCTTGAACAGTTCGGTGCCGTAGAGGTCCTTCAGCGCGGCGTCGGCGGAAACCTTGGTGTAGTTCTGGCCGACGCGCATCTTGATGTAGGACAGGACCGTCTGCGCCTCCAGACGCTCGGCGCCCTTCACCACGATGGTCTGGATCGGCTGGCCTTCCTCGACCGGCGCTACCACGGCCGGGGCCGGAGCGGCGGGAGCGGCAGGAACCGGCGCACGCTTGCCGGCCTTTGCAGCTTGCGCGGAAGCCTCCATGGGCATCCCCGCGAGAATGGTGGTCCCGAGGAGCACTGCTGCAACTTGCGAGCCCCAGAGGCCTCGGGCGCTGCGCGCTCCAGTGCCGCGAACCATTTCCCGTCCGATCATTCTACGCAAAATCCCGTATTCGCTTTCGCGATGAAAAACAGACCACCGGCGGGAGCGCACCCAGACCCGCAGGCAATCGCAGCCATCTGCCCGATGGAGCCGGTCCAATCAAGCAGACAAAACCCGGCAACATTGTGATCGCTCGTGAATCCCTCCAGGCTATCCCCCGAAAATAGGGAGAGAGGCCAGGTCATTGACCGTGACGAAGACCATCAGCGCCAGCACCAGCGCCACACCTGTCTTTATCGCCCATTCCTGACTGCGTGCACCCAGGGGTCTGCGCCGGACCAGTTCAGCCGCGTAGAAAGCCAGATGTCCGCCGTCGAGGCCAGGAATTGGCAGGAGGTTGATGAATGCCAAGTTAATCGAGATCAGGGCGGCGAACTCCACGAAGGCTTCCCAGCCCAGCGTGAAAGTCTGCCCGGAATACTGCGCGATCTTGATCGGACCACCCAGTTCGCGGACAGAGCGGTCGCCCGTGAAGATCTGGGTTATGCCGGTCACCATGTTGCCCATGGCGCGGAAGCTCTGCTGGAATCCGAGGGCGACGGCATCGACCGGGCCGACCTGCTCGAAGCGGCCTGCGCGTACGCCGATCTGACCGACCTTCTGCGGCTTGCCCTGTGCGTCAGGGATCGAGCCTTCGGTCACCTTGACCTGGAAAGTGCGGACTTCACCGTCACGCCGCACCGAGAGATCGACGCTGCGCCCCGCCTGCGGGCGGATGAGTTCGGGGATGTCCTCGAAGCTGGTGATTGCGGCGCCGTTCACCGCGACGATGCGGTCGCCCACCTTGAGCCCGGCGTCCTCGGCCGGCGAATCGCCATAGAAGCCGCCGACGACGGGCGGCATCATCCGCACGCCGATATCGCCGATCTTCGCCTTGTTACCGAACTGGTCGCTGAACTCCTGCGTCGCCAGCTTCACCGGAAGGACAAGCGTGCGCCCTGCCCGCTCCACCGCGATCGGCAGCGTCTTGCCGGGGAAGTACGCGACGCGGCCCGGCACGTCGGTCGCTCCGTCAACCTTGTCACCGTCGATCGCGACGATGCGGTCGCCGACGCGCATACCCGCAGCCTGCGCGGGCGAGTTGGCGGTAAAGCCGCTGATCTCCGCATCGTTTACGACGCGGCCGTAGATCGAGAAGAACCCGGCGAAGATCGCGACGCACAGCAGCAGGTTGGTCAGCGGCCCGGCAAAGACGATCAGCGCGCGCTGCCACAGCGGCTTGGAATGGAAGGTCTGCGCCCGCTCACGCGGGGAAAGGCCTACGTCGTCGGGCTTCGGCGCGCTCGTCGGGTTCATGTCGCCCGCGAACTGGACGTAGCCGCCGAGAGGCAGCGCCGAGAGCTTCCAGCGGGTGCCGCGCTTGTCAGTCCAGCCCGCGAGTTCCTTGCCGAAACCGATGGAAAAAGCGTCCGCCTTCACGCCGAACAGGCGGCCGACGAGATAGTGCCCCAGCTCATGGATCAGGACCAGTGGCCCCAGCACCAGGAGGAAGGCGAAGATCGTCGTCAGAATTCCTGGTGAACCGGTCAAGCTATGCCTCTCTTCAGGTGCTGGTCACGAGTACACGCGCCCTCGCCCGGGCCTCCGTATCCACGTCGAGGACGTCGGAGAGGCTGCCGGGTGGCGGCGGCGCATACGAGCCTAGCACGTCTTCCACTTGTGCAGAGATACGCGTGAACGAAATCTGACCGCCAAGGAACGCAGCAACCGCGATTTCGTTCGCGGCGTTGAGCACGGCGGGGATCGCCCCGCCCGCCTGCGCCGCCTCGCGCGCGAGGCGCGTGGCGGGAAAGCGCACTTCGTCGGGCTTGCGAAAAGTCAGTTCGCCGATCTCGGCAAGGTCGAGCGGGGCGCAGGGCGTGTCCATGCGCGCGGGCCAGGCCAGCGCCGAGGCGATCGGCACGCGCATGTCCGAGGGGCCAAGCTGCGCCAGGGTCGAGCCGTCCCGGTACTCGACCATCGAATGGACCACCGACTGCGGGTGGACGATGATCCGCAACTTGTCGAGGCCGACGGGGAACAGGTGGTAGGCTTCGATCAGTTCGAGGCCCTTGTTGAACATCGTCGCCGAATCGACGCTGATCTTCGCGCCCATGTCCCAGTTGGGATGGCGCACCGCCTCGGCCGGGGTGGCGGCGCTGAGGCGCTCCCACGACCAGTCCCGGAACGGGCCGCCGCTGGCCGTCAGGGTGATCCAGCGCACATGGGCATGGTCGTTGCCGGTGAGGCACTGGAAGATCGCGTTGTGCTCGGAATCGATGGGCAGCAGCGTGGCGCCATGCCGCGCGACTGCGGCCATCATCACCTCGCCCGCGGAAACCAGCGCCTCCTTGTTGGCGAGGGCGATGATCCCGCCCTGCTCGATCGCCGCCATCGTCGGCGCAAGGCCGGCACAGCCGACGATCGCCGCGACGGTGACGTCGGCGCCGCGCGCAGCCGCCTCGATCAGCGCGGCGGGGCCGCCTGCAACTTCGATCCCGGAACCCGCAAGCGCCTCCCGCAGAGCAGGCAAGTGCACCTCATCGGCGACGACGGCGACCTCGGCTCCGAATTCCCGCGCCAGCTTCGCCAGTTCGGCCGCATTGGAATGCGCAGTCAGCGCCACCACGCGCCACTCGTCGCGATTGCGGCGGATCAGGTCGAGCGTCGAGGCGCCGATCGAGCCGGTCGCGCCAAGCACCGTCAGGGAGCGCAAAGAACCGGTCATGCCAACACCACGATAGCCATCGCCAGCAGGAACAGCACCGCCAGCAATCCGTCAACCCGGTCGAAGAAACCGCCGTGCCCCGGAATGAGGTTGCCCGAGTCCTTGAACCCCGCGCGGCGCTTCATCCAGCTTTCGAAAAAATCGCCCGCCTGCGCACAGACCGCCACCAGCAGTCCGGCCGCAAGGCAGGTCGCAAAGAGCGGAACCGCGCCCGCTGTCGCATACCAGCAGGGCTGCGTACCGAAGCACGACACCGCGTTCGCCGCCGAGACATCGGGCGTAAGACGGATCGCGCCTTCCTGCCAAAGCTGCGCGGCGGTGAAGAGCGCGAGCGTCGCGCCCAGCGCCGCGCCCATCAGGCCCGACCATGTCTTGGACGGACTGACCGACGGCGCAATCTTCGGCCCGCGCAAGGTGCGGCCGGTGAAATAGGCGCCCACGTCCACCGCGATCACCGTCCCCAGCAGGGTCAGGATCGGCGCGAGGGTGAAGGCGTCGTTATGCAGGAACAACAGCATGGCCGCGCCGATGCCGACATAGAGCATCCCGGCGAAGTTCCACGCCGCGCGCGCCCCCGGCCCCGGCACGATGCGGCGGGCAAGCCGAATCCATTCCCACAGCACACCGACCGACACCGCGCAGACGAAGGCGATCCACACCGCTCCGCCCAGCCACAAGGCAGTCCCGGCGACCGCCACCATGACGATGGCCGAGAGCGTGCGCACCTTGAGATCGGAGGTGCCTTTCGCCGGAGGCTCAGCGCCCGCCATAGCGACGCTCGCGAGTGGTGAAGGCGCTGAGCGCATCGCGCAAGTGATCGGCGGTGAAATCCGGCCAGAGCACGTCGGTGAACAGCATTTCGGCGTAAGCCGCCTGCCACAGCAGGAAGTTCGACAGCCGTACCTCGCCGGACGTGCGGATCAGCAGGTCGAGCGGCGGCAGGTCCGCCGTATCGAGTTCAGCCGCGATCGTCTCGGGCGTGATCGGCCCCTTCGCCGCAGCCCTGGTCGCCGCGCGGGCGATCTCGTCCTGCGAGCCGTAGTTCAGCGCCACCGCCAGCGTCGTCTCGGTATTGTGCGCGGTCTTGGCCATCGCACCTTCAACCAGTTCGACCAGTTCAGGCTTGAACGCCTTGTAATCGCCGACGATCTTGAGGCGCACGCCGGCCGCCGCGAATTCGTCGAGGTCGGAAAGGATGAAGCGCTTCATCAGGCTCATCAGGTCCGAAATCTCGTCCTCGGGCCGCCGCCAGTTCTCGGTCGAGAAGGCGTACAGGGTCAGTGCCTCCAGCCCCATCTCGCGCGCGCCGCGTACGACGCGGCGCACCGCCTCCACGCCGCGCTGGTGGCCCACGGCGCGCGGAAGCAGGCGCTTCTTCGCCCAGCGCCCGTTGCCGTCCATGATGATGGCGACATGACGGGCGCGCAGAGATTCGTCCTTGGCCATCAGGCTCCCTTCTCGGCGAAGCGCAACAGGCTCACTTGCCGAGGATTTCCTTTTCCTTGGCCGCGAAGACCTCGTCGAGGGCCTTGACCATCTCGTCGGTCAGCTTCTGGACTTCGGTTTCGCCGCGCTTGCGGTCGTCTTCCGAGATTTCCTTCTTCTTCTCGTCGGCCTTCAGGTTCTCGATGCCGTCGCGGCGCACGTTACGCACGGCGACGCGCGCCTTCTCGGCATAGGAGCTGGCGAGCTTGGCCAGTTCCTTGCGGCGCTCTTCGGTCAGATCGGGGATCGGCAGGCGCAGGGTGTTGCCGTCGTTGATCGGGTTCAGGCCCAAACCCGCCGAACGGATCGCCTTCTCGACCGGACCGATATTGGTCTTGTCCCACACCTGCACCGAAAGCATGCGCGGCTCGGGCGCGGAGATCGTCGCAACCGACGTGATCGGCATCGCGCTGCCATAGACGGTCACGGTGATCGGCTCCAGCAGCGCGGTGTTCGCGCGGCCGGTGCGCAGGCCCGAGAGGTCGTGCTTGAGCGCGTCGATCGCGCCCTTCATGCGGCGCTCGAGGTCCGCCTTGTCGTACTTTGCCATGGTTCAGGCTCCTTTCTGAACGATCGTCTTGGTGCCGCCACCCGCAAGGACGGTGGCCAGGTTGCCCTGCTCGCGGATCGAGAACACGACGATCGGAATGCTGTTGTCGCGGCACAGGGCCACGGCGGAGGCGTCCATCACCTGCAGGTTGTCGGCGAGGACGGTGTCGTAATCGACGGAATCGTACCGCTTGGCGTCGGGGTTGCGCTTGGGATCGCTGTCGTAGACGCCATCGACGCTGGTGCCCTTCAGAAGAGCATCGCAGCGCATCTCGGCGGCGCGCAGGGCGGCGCCGGAATCAGTGGTGAAGTACGGCGCGCCGACACCGGCAGCGAAGATCACCACGCGCCCCTTCTCAAGGTGGCGCTCGGCCCGGCGGCGGATCACCGGCTCGCAGACCTGGTCCATCTGCACGGCGCTCTGCACGCGCGTTTCCACGCCGATCTGTTCCAGCGCGTTCTGCATCGCCAGCGCGTTCATCACGGTGGCCAGCATGCCCATGTAGTCGGCCTGCGCCCGGTCCATGCCGCGCGCGGCGCCCGCCATGCCGCGGAAGATATTGCCGCCGCCGATGACAAGGCAGATCTCGAGCCCGGTTTCCTTGGCCGCCTTCACTTCCTTGGCAAGTTCCGCGACGAAATCGGGATCGATTCCGAACTGCTGGCTCCCCATCAGCACTTCGCCCGAAAGTTTGAGCAGGACGCGCTTGTAGGGGGATGACATGCCGCTGGGTCTCCTGTGGGGGCCGGAAATACTGGAACGGCCCCGGCTTTAGGAGGGCAAGCGCGAATTGCCAAGGGGCTTGGACTGTGGATGAACCCGGTTCAGCGCGCCATTACGGACAGCTCTTCCTCACGCCGATCGTAAGCAACTTGCGCCGAGGCCACCGATCCCATCCGCCTCTCCGCCCAGTCGATCATCGCCTGCAGCGCATCAAGCAGTTCCCGCCCCAGCGGCGTTACCGCATAACTGACCGAAACCGGCACCGTCGGCACCACATCGCGGCGCACCAGCCCGTCGCGCTCCAGCGAGCGCAGGGTCTGGCTGAGCATCTTCTGCGAAATGCCGTCGATATGCCGCTTGAGCCCATTGAAACGCATGTCGCCGACCCCAAGCGTCGTCAGGATCAATACGCTCCACTTGTCTGCGATACGATCGAGCAACTGCCGCGTCGGACAATCCGCCGCATAGACGTTGGGCGCGAGGCAGGCGGTTCCCTCAAGGTAACCCGGTGCGGTGAAAGTGCCTTCTTGCATGGGAATTGACGATATCACATCTGGTCACCATTGGATACCTGGTGGAGAATGGAAATGAAGATCGCAGTCCTCGGTGCCAGCGGCCGCGCCGGATCGGAAATCACGAAGGAAGCCGCCGTTCGCGGCCACGAAGTCCTCGCCATCGCACGCAACCCGGAAAAGATCGCGACCGGCGAGCGGATCACGGCAGCGACGGGCGATGCCTCGGACCCTGCATCTCTCGCCGCCTTCATCGCCGGAAGCGACGCCGTCATCAGCGCCCTGCACTTCGACGTCCCCGCCGAAACCTTGCTCTCGGCAATCCGCGAGGCCAGCGTGCCCCGGCTGCTGGTGACCGGAGGCGCGGCCAGCCTGGAAGTCACTCCGGGCAAGCGCCTGATCGACACACCGGACTTTCCCGAGGAATGGAAGACCTTCGCGATGGGCGGGATCACCTTCCTCAACGCCCTGAGGCAGGTGGACGACGTGGACTGGACGTTCTTCTCCCCCGCCGCGGATCTTCGAAGGCCCGCGCACGGGCAGCTACCGCTCGGGCGGTGACGAACTGGTCACCGACGATGCAGGCGAGAGCAAGATCAGCTTCGCCGACTACGCAATTGCGATGGTCGATGAACTGGAAGCGCACAAGCATTCCAGGGAACGATTTACGGCAGCATATTAAGATAAAAGGGAAGTTCTGGGGCCATCGCCCCAGACCCCGGAACTGTCGTCGCCCCGCGCGCAGCCGCCTCAGCCCAACGCGGCGGCGCAGGCTTTAAAAGTCTCCCGGCGCAGCGTCATCGCATGACGAAGCCGCGCACCAGACCGCGACGGTATACGGGGTGCAGGGATGGTAAACCCCTGCCTTCCCCTCCTTAGGCTGCTTCCGCCAAAGGCCCGCCGATCGAGCAAACCCCATCGACACCCAGCACATGCGCGACCCTGCCCATCGCCATCCACGCAGCAGTGCAATGGGTCAGATCGACGATCTCGGCGTCGGTCATCACACTCTTGAGCTGTGCCCAGAACGCGTCGTCCTCGGCCAGCCCGCGCGGATCGGTGCCCATCTTCTGCGAGTACCGCACGGCAAGACGCTCCTTCTCGGTCAGGCTGGCGAGGTCACCGCCGAGCACGGCCTGGTACATAGCCTCGTCAGGCGCATTGCCCTGCTCGATCACGCCGCCATCGTAGCCGAGAATCCGCAAGTCCCGCTGGGCGCGCCAGTTCATGCAGACGGTGCAGCCGTTGATGACGGCGGTGGCGATGCGGCATGCCTCGAACAGCCGCAGGGGCAGTTTGGAATACTGGTAGGGCGCCATCGCGAAGGCGCCTGAAGCCCGGACGATTTCGGGCGAATACTGGACCGAAAGATCCGGAATCGGATTCTGCGGCTGGGGAGCGAGTTCTACGCGCATGGGGCCTCTCCGGTTGCGCCCGGATCTGGCCGGGTCAATGCGGGAGGCTACGCCGACCCTTTAATAAGTCAATCGTGCATGTTTTTTATGGAGCCGCAAACGAGACGGGCCGCAGAAGCATATGCTCCTGCGGCCCGCACGTTTCTTCAGCGAAGAAGGCTTGAGATCAGCCGGCGACCGCTGCGGCCACTTCAGCTGCGAAGTCGGTGACTTCCTTCTCGATGCCTTCGCCCAGCTGGAAGCGCACGTAGTCCTTGAGGACGATCTTCGCGCCAGCTTCCTTGCCGGCCTGGTCGACGACCTGCTGGATCGGGGTCTTGTTGTCCATGACGAAGACCTGCGAAAGCAGCGCGTTTTCCTTGGCGTATTTGGCGATCGCGCCGTCGACCATCTTCGCCTGCACGGCTTCGGGCTTGCCCGATTCGGCGGCCTTTTCCTGGGCGATCTTGCGCTCGCGCTCGATCAGCTCGGCGTCGAGGTCTTCGGCGTTCAGGGCCAGCGGGAAGGCAGCGGCGATGTGCATCGCGATCTGCTTGCCGAGACCTTCGAGAACGGCAGCAGGCGCTTCCGATTCCAGAGCTACGAGCACGCCGATCTTGCCGAGGTTCGGCGCAGCGGCGTTGTGCATGTAGGGAACGACGAGACCGGCCGAGACTTCGACGGTCTTCATGCGGCGAACCTGCTGGTTCTCACCGATGGTCGCGACATTGTTGGTCAGGGCGTCGGTCACGGTGCCGCCGCCCGGGTAGGCCGATGCCTTGAGTGCTTCGACGTCGTCACCGGCAACGCCGAGCGCTGCTTCGGTGGTCTTGCGCACGAAGTCCTGGAACTGGTCGTTCTTGGCGACGAAGTCCGTCTCCGAGTTGACTTCGACGGCAACGCCCTTGGTGCCGGTCACGGCGATGCCGACCAGGCCTTCAGCGGCAGTGCGGCTGGACTTCTTGGCAACGGCGGCGAGGCCCTTGGCGCGCAGCGCGTCGATCGCGGCTTCGATGTCGCCGTTCGTCTCGTCGAGAGCCTTCTTGCAGTCCATCATGCCGGCGCCCGAGCGCTCGCGCAGGGTCTTCACGTCAGCGGCGGTGTAAGCCATCGCTCAATTCCTCTTGATTGAGTGGGGAACCGTGCAAGGTTCCTTGAAACAGGTGCGCGCCGGGCCACATGGACCCGGCGCGCGACAATTCCGTGACGAAAGTGTCGTCGTGCCGGGCTATTACGCCTCGACAACAGCCTCTTCGGCGACCGGCTCGTCGAACGAACCGATGTCGGCACCGCTGTCGACCACGGCGGCGCGGCCACCCTTGGTCGCGGCCTGGGCGATCGCTTCGCAGTACAGGCGCACGGCGCGGCTGGCGTCGTCGTTACCCGGGATCGGGAACGCGATGCCGTTCGGGTTGACGTTGGTGTCGAGCACGGCGACGACCGGGATGCCGAGGACGTTGGCTTCCTTGATCGCCAGCTCTTCCTTGTTGGCGTCGATCACGAACATCACGTCCGGGATGCCGCCCATGTCGCGGATACCGCCGAGCGACAGCTCGAGCTTGTCACGCTCGCGGGTCAGCTGAAGGACTTCCTTCTTGGTCAAACCGGCGGTGTCGCCAGCCAGCTGCTCTTCAAGAGCCTTGAAGCGCTTGATCGAACCCGAGATGGTCTTCCAGTTGGTGAGCATGCCGCCCAGCCAGCGGTGGTTGACGTAGTGCTGGCCGCAAGCGCGGGCTGCCTGAGCGATCGGCTCCTGCGCCTGGCGCTTGGTGCCGACGAAGAGGACCTTGCCACCGGCCTGGACGGTCGACTGCACGAATTCCAGAGCGCGCGCGAAGAGCGGCACGGTCTGCGACAGGTCGATGATGTGGATGCCATTGCGCGCGCCGAAGATGTACGGCTTCATGCGCGGGTTCCAGCGGTGGGTCTGGTGACCAAAGTGCGCGCCGGCTTCGATGAGCTGCGACATGGTGACGACAGGTGCCGCCATAGTAGAATTCCTTTCCGGTTGAACCTCTGGAAGGCAGGAACCGCGCGGAAGTCTTTCGACTCTGGCCGCAACAGCACCGGTATGTGCGCCTTCCATGTGGATTGCCCGCTTCGAGTCGCACCGGACGATCCGGGCAATCTCTTAACGAACGCGGCGCGCTTAGACGCCTTCGCCATCAAAATCCAGCCCCAATTCGCCGCAAACGCTTGTCAGTTCACCGTCAAAATGGCCGATTCGCACGCGATTCAAGGACTTGAACAGGAACTCGCCGCGCCTGACGGTTTTCTCAAGGCAAAGCTGGTGATAAATTGGCTAACGTAGCAAACATCTCAAATTGCACAGGTCTCGCGCCAAAGGAGGCGTCAAAAGGACGGGGTGGGGCGAAACCGGATACAAGGAGGTCGCTCGCACATGACTATCATTGCATCCATCCTGTTCTCGCTCGCTGCCGCAGCGGCCGCGCTCACGATCTGGAAAAGCCTGACCACCGCCCTACCCGCCGTCCGCGCGATGCACGCGGCGCTTTGCGACAGCGCGGCACCGCCGCCGATCCATGCAAAGACGCTGCAGACCCGGACGGACGGAAAGGTCCGGTCGCTCCGCCGCCCCCGGCGCCAGCTGCACCCCAAGCCCGTCACACACCGTCTGCACCACTATCCGCATCGCAATCACGCAGTGTGAAAGGGCATCGCGACGGGGATTTCAAAAAGCGCTTGACTCGGATGGAACAAAAAGAGAACTAACCGCCATCGGAACATTGTTAGAACAGATTCTCTTTTTCCACAAGCTGTCCACAGCCCTCTACCGACTTCAGGCGAGGGGAGCGGGCGAAGATTCGAAAGGAACGGTCATGACTGCATTCGCCGCCTGTCTCTTTGCCTTCGCCGCGATGGCTTCGGCATTCTCGATCCTGGTGACGATCAGCCGCTATGCGCCGCAGGCTCTGACCTTCCGGGAACAGCTCGCTGCGTGCCCCGGGACGATGGTTGTGACGTGGAAGGTGATCGAACGCGTGCAACTGCCCGCGCTCGGCGCGCTCAGGAAGCGGCCGATCCGTCGTACTGCGGCGCGACTGGAGTGGCCGGGTACGGCATCGATGGACCTTGCCGCCTGACCTTGGCGTAAGTGACAAGGCCGACCGGGATCAACAGCAGATATACGATGGTCACGACCGCAAGCGTGAACCAAGGCTCGATCAGCAGGGCTGCCATCGTCAGGCCAACCAGTGCAAGGACGCCAAGTCGCAGATGCGGCGGCGGACGCATCCGCGACCAGGCGAGCGTCGGAATGCTCGAAATCATCAGGAAGGCCACCAGCACCATCCACCCGCTCACGATAATCGGGTTGGCGAACTCCGGCATGCGCCCGCTCGCTACCCACAGATAGAGCGGCAGGAACGTGAGCCCGGCGCCGAGCGGCGCGGGAACGCCGGTCAGGAACCCGGCATCCTTGTGCGGCTGGTCGAGCATGTCGAGCCGCGCATTGAAGCGCGCGAGCCGCAGGACACAGCAGATCGCAAAGGCCAGCGAGGCGATCCAGCCCATGCTGGGAAGCTGATGCAGCGTCCACAAATAGACGATCAGCGCCGGTGCGACGCCGAAGGAAATCGAATCGGCAAGGCTGTCGAGTTCGGCCCCGAAGCGCGTCTGCGCCTTGAGCAATCGCGCGGCGCGCCCGTCGATGCCGTCGAGCAGACCGGCGAGAATGACTGCCTGCACAGCCTTTTCGTAATCCCCGGCAATGGCGAAACGAATGCCGGTCAGACCGGAGCAGAGCGCCGCCGCAGTGATAGCATTGGGCACCACTGCACGCATCGAAAGGCCGGGAGCCAGACGCCGGCGCGGTGCGTCGCCGGGAGCTTCGTCCAGATCGCTGCCCGGCCGATCGTCGATCACTGGGCAATGCCCTCGATCAGCGGCGCGCTGCCGAGTTCCGCAAGCACAGTTTCACCCGCAACGATCTTCTGACCCATGAGGACTTTCGGCTCAACGCCAACCGGCAGGTAGACGTCCACGCGGCTGCCGAATCGGATGAGGCCGATGCGCTGGCCGGAAGCGATGATGTCGCCCGGCTTCACGAACGGCACAATGCGACGCGCAACCAGTCCGGCAATCTGCGTGAAGCAGATGCGCAGGCCATCGCCGCGTTCGACGAGGATGTGCTGGCGCTCGTTCTCTTCGCTCGCCTTGTCGAGATCGGCATTCACGAACTTGCCGGGAATGTAGATCACCCGCTTGATCGTTCCGCTGATCGGCGAGCGATTGATGTGAACGTCGAACACCGACATGAAGATCGAGATGCGGGTGACCAGATCGGTCGGCATCGGCGCATTGCCGCTTCCGTCATCCATGGTGAGTTCGCGCGGCGGCGAGACTTTGCCGATCAGCGTGACAAGGCCGTCGGCAGGCGCGACGATGGCGCGTTCGTCCTGCGGCGTGACGCGGATCGGATCACGGAAGAACGCCAGCACGCAGACCGTCAGGACCACCAGCGGCCAGCCGAACCACGGCCCCCACAGTATCCAGACAATCGCAGCGACGACGCCCGCGATGGCGCCGAACTTGCGACCTTCCTTGTGAATGGCGGGCCATTGCCACGACGCTTCGCCGCGACCTTGATTATCTAGAATGTTTCCGGGCATCGTTCTCGTCTAGCCAGTGTGCACGTGTACCGCAATGCCACCACGCGCCCGTTGTTCCCTGTCCACGGGAAAGCGCGGGTAGAACCCGCTCGCCGCGAACCACGATCTTTCGTAGACCGCAGCCAGACGGGAACGAAGCCTCGCACCGAGAGACATCTATTTTTCTATGTGAAAACCCTGAACGGGACCGGCGCTCATTCGCCGGGTCAGCTGGTGGTGGACAGGGCTGGATTCGAACCAGCGTACGCTTGCACGGGCAGATTTACAGTCTGCTGCCTTTAACCACTCGGCCACCTGTCCACACCAGTTGCTGGCGGCTGGAAATCCAAGGAAAACCTGGGAAATCCGGCGTTGGTCGGGGCCCCCGAAGGTGCCCCGTTGCCGAGGAGCCGCGCCTTTGCCGAAGCGAGCCTTGCCTGTCAATGCCCTCCCTGTCAGAGGGGGCAAGATTTTTGCATTTACGCTTAGATTTTTCGAAAGGACTACAGATGACCAAGCGTGGCGGACACGTCGGCCCCCAGGGCGGAGACGAAGGCGAAGCCCGCCGGGGCAAGGCGCTGCGCGGCCGCGCAGGCCGGATGAAGAACGGCCGCGGCAGCGGTCGTGCCTCCACGGGCATGGTGCGCCTATGGGGCCGGCACGCCGTCGAGGCCGCGCTCAAGAATCCGGACCGCAGCCATCGCAAGCTTTGGGCGACTCGCGAAGGCGTCGAATCGCTCGACGGCGAACTGCCCAGCGACTTCCCGGTGGAATGGGCGCAGGCCGCCGACCTCGCCCGCCTCGTCGCCAAGGACGCGCCGCATCAGGGTCTCGTCCTGGAATGCGCGCCCCTCGACGACATGTTCCTTGCCGATGTGCTCGACGGCGACCCGGCCCGCCCGGTCGTGGTGCTCGACCAGGTGACCGATCCGCACAACGTCGGCGCGATCATGCGCTCGGCCGCTGCCTTCGACGCCTGCTGCATCGTCACGCAGGACCGCCACGCACCGCCCGAATCGGGCACGCTGGCAAAGTCCGCATCGGGCGCGCTCGAAGTCCTGCCCTGGATCCGCGTGGTGAATCTCGCTCGCGCGCTCGAAGAAATCGCCGAAGCCGGTTACTGGCGCATCGGTCTCGACGGCGCAGCCGAATCCACTCTTGGTGAAGCCCTCCCCACCGGCCCGGTCGCACTCGTGCTCGGTGCTGAGGGGGACGGAATGCGCCACAACATCACCCAGCACTGCGACGCGATCGCGAAGCTGCCGATCAGCGAGGCCATGGAGAGCCTGAACGTCAGCAACGCCGCCGCCATCGCGCTTTACGCAGCGGCGACCCGCGAGACGGAATAGGGAACCCGACCAGTTGCGTATGGCCCCATCATATGAAGGGGCCGTACGCACTGTAACCGAGTGTCCGGGCGCCTTAGCTCACCGCTAGGTGCAGTTAAGTACACTTTGGGTACTCCTATAGAGGCTTGCACCCAAGCCCAAACGACAAACGCCGCGCCGGCCCTGACGGACCGGCGCGGCGCTTATTCTGGTCAACCTGCGAGGCGTTGCAGGCTGCCGTCCGTCTTAGTTGACGGCGTCCTTCAGGCCCTTGCCGGCCTTGAACTTCGGCTGAGCCGAAGCCTTGATTTCCATGGGCTCGCCGGTGCGGGGGTTACGGCCGGTCGATGCCTTGCGCTTGGCCACCGAGAAGGTGCCGAAGCCGACGAGACGCACTTCGTCGCCCTTCTTCAGCGCACCGGTGACCGCGTCGAACACGGACTCGACAGCCTTGGTGGCGTCGCTGCGGGTCAGTCCGCTGGAATCGGCGACTGCGCTGATGAGATCGTTCTTGTTCATTATGGGAACCCCCTTACCTTTCAGTGGAGCGGATGGTTGAGAAATTCTACTCGCCTCGAGAGGGACGGAATTGAGCCGTTTTTCCTGCGGGTGGCAAGGCCCAAATAGAGCCAAAACTCGCAGTTAATCGCGTTTTTCCGCCGTTTTCTCAGAGACAAAGCGTTGTGCGGCGCAGCATCGGACAAAACCCGGCGCTGCGACTCGCTTGCAGGACTCGCGCCAGCCGATCCGCCGAACATGAACATCAATGGATCGGAGACACGAAAAAAGGCGGCCCGAATCCGAACCGCCTCTTCGTGCAACCCAGCGGTGAGACCGGGCCGCTGCTTTCGCTTACGCGTTGTCGGTGATGCGACGCTCGGCGATACGAGCGCGCTTGCCGGTACGACCACGCAGGTAGTACAGCTTGGCGCGACGCACGACACCGCGACGCACGACCGTGATCGAATCGATGTTCGGCGAGTAGAGCGGGAAAACGCGCTCCACGCCTTCGCCGAAGCTCATCTTGCGCACGGTGAAGTTCGAACCCATGCCACGGTTCGAGCGCGCGATGCACACGCCCTCGTAAGCCTGGACGCGGGTACGGGTGCCTTCGACGACCTTCACGCCGACGCGGACGGTATCGCCCGGACGGAACTCAGGGATATCCTTCGCAGCCTTGGCGATTTCCTCGGCTTCGATCTGCTGAATCAGGTTCATGAACCCAAATCCTCGTTTTTTCGCCGCGCGCCAGAGGCAGGCTGAACCCGAGCGTCCCTGTGACGCTCCCAGAGGTCCGGCCTGCGTGACCGTGTGTCGTCCTCCGCCTGTCGTTTCCGCCAGGCGGCGATCTTCGCATGATCCCCCGATCGCAGCACTTCAGGGATCGTGCGCCCTTCCCACTCGGTGGGTCGGGTATAATGCGGGTACTCGAGAAGACCGTCCTCGAACGATTCCTCGGCCCCGCTGGAAGGGGCGCCCATTACGCCGGGAAGCAGCCGAATGCAAGCATCGAGTACCATCAAAGCGGCGCATTCTCCGCCAGACAGGACGATGTCGCCGACCGAGACTTCCTCGACCTCGCGGCCTTCGAATATCCGCTCGTCGAAGCCCTCGAAACGGCCGCACAGCAGGATGACGCCTGGGCCGTCCGCCAGTTCGCGAATGCGCTTCTGCGAGATCGGCTTTCCACGCGGCGTCATGACGATCACCGGCGCGCCCGGGTTGACGCTGCGGGCATGGTCGATGGCGGCGGCGAGGATATTGACCTTGAGCACCATCCCGGCGCCGCCGCCCGCGGGCGTGTCATCGACGGTGCGGTGCCTGTCGGTGGCAAAGTCGCGGATGTGGACGGGATCAATCGACCACGTGCCCTCCGACAGCGCCCTGCCCGCCAGCGACACGCCGAGCGGGCCGGGGAACATCTCGGGGTAGAGGGTGAGCACGGTGGTGGAGAAAGTCATCGCACGCCCTTGGCCTGACACCGCGCGGCGATCAAGGTGCTGACGACGGAGCCGGCCGCGCCGACGAAGGGCTGAGGCCTGCTCATCGGTCTTGTCCGGTTGACACGGATGCGTGTGTGAACCAGCGGAGATTTTCGGTATTAGTAATTGATATTATTATTTTTTCATGGTTAGCACTGTGACCTTTGGCGGAACCGCAAGGTGACAGGTCGGAAAAGCACGGCGGTGTGGTCATGCGGGACATGCTACCGATCTCGCTACGTGTAGGACAGAGCGCGAATTCCGGCACGAAGAAAAGCTCACCGCCCACCGTGGATCGATAGGTCTGGTTTGGGTGGTTAGCGGACATAGGGAGCGATTGGCTCTCCATCCCACTGCGACCGACTTGTAAACGGCCATACGCTTAGATCGCCGTGTTGCTCCATGGCGGCGTCGATCTTGGCGTTCCGCGCTTTGATTATCCGGTCAACTGGCCTCAATAAACCCAATGAAAGCGGCACCAAAGCGCCAAGACCCTCAATACGAATGAAGCTGTCTTCGGGCCATTCGTATGGCAAATCGCCGTGCAGATAGGCTTGGTATCGAGCGAAAAGCGTCAGTTCCTCTGGATTTGCTGCATCTTTTCCCACTGCAAGACGCGGTTTGTGATCATCGTAATGCAGCCAGAGCATTGAACCGACAGCTTCCAACGCTCGATCTTCTTTGGATGTGGGCCAGTCCGATTCCAAGTCGTCACTGTCGATCTCCCCGCTGGCAAAGCGTGCGATCAGAGAGGCAGCTTCATCTCTTTTTTGTCGGTCGATCATCACCGCATAATGCGAGGTTGTTCTACGACTGCAATGGGGCGGAAGCAGTCGCCAGACTTCTCTCCCGACCGCGCCGCCCGGCATTATCTCGTCCAGTTCTCCACCTTCAACCCGGCCACGTCCGCGAAGTCGGCTTCGTTGTTCGTGACGACGATCGCAGCGATGCTCAGCGCGTGTGCGGCCAGCAGGCGATCGAAACGGGCGCGCCTGAACGGCAACCGAGCATATTCGCGCGCGGCCATTTCATCGAACGGCATCAGCGGCACGGCTTCGAGAAATGCCTCGAGGACTCCTGGCGGCGGCGGCTCCTGCAGTTGCACGCCCAATGCGATCTCGGCGAAACTGATGGTCGATATGACCACATCACCCGGTTCGCAATCGGCCAGCCGGGCATTGACCGGACTTGCCTGATCCACCATCGCGTAGATCGAGCTATCGGCGTCGATCATATAGCGCGTCACTCGCCGCTCTCAGCCTTCTCGCGGGCAGCGATAGTGCTCGGCCGTTCCTCGAATTCGCGCAGTTCCGGTGGCAGCGGCTTGAGCCAGGGCGCCTTGCCCGCGAAGCCACTGACGTCGATCTTGCGCCTTGGCTGCTCCTTGGCATGCAGGCGCAAGTCACCGTCGACCCATTCGGCGATCCATTCGCGGTCCGGCTCGATACCCAGACCAGCGGGCATCCGGATCGCGACCGAATTGCCCGACTTGAAGCTTCTGGTGGTGTATACCTTGCCCATGACGCGCTCCGGCAATGTATATATACATCGCCGGACAGCACGCGACAAGGCGAGCTATTCTTCCGCGAAGGCCGCGTTGAGGACGATACGCTCGTCGTTCCATTCGGGCACGGCGGCGGGCGTCATCGGCACCATGAAGCGGCGGCGCTTGCCGTCCTCGCTCACCGGCCGTTCGATCTCCAGCACGTCGCCCGCGCCGAAGTTCTCGACCGCCACGCACGTACCCAGCGCCTCGCCCTCTTCCGAGACAGCGGGCAGGCCGAGAAAGTCAGCGTGATAGTACTCGCCCTCCTCAAGCGCGGGCATCGCCGAGCGTGGGACAGTAAGCACGGTGCCGCGCAGCTTTTCCGCCGCGTTGCGGTCCTTCACCTCGTCGAATCGGGCGATCGCGCCGCCCTTGCCGTCGTCCTTCAGCTTCACGACAGTGAGGCTGGAATCGTTGAAGGCGCGGTAGCGCTTGAGCGCAGCCACGCCTTCACCGAACAGCTTGAGGCGAACCTCCCCCATCACGCCATGCGCGCCGGAAACGGCGGCAAGCGTGACGGGGCGATCCTTACCGGGCTGTACCAAGACTTACGCCTCGGCCGATTCCTCGGTGGCTGCTTCGGGAGCAACTTCCTCGGCCGGAGCAGCGGCTGCAGCGGCAGCGGCAGCGGCTTCTTCGGCTTCGCGCAGCTTGGTCGCGCGGTCTTCAGCGCGCTCCTTGGCCTTCTTGCCGGGCTCTGCCTGCTTCGGGTTGTTGGTAGCGGCGCGCTCCTTCACACCGGCCTTGTCGAGCAGGCGGGCAACGCGGTCGGTCGGCTGGGCGCCAACGCCGAGCCAATAACGCACGCGGTCCTCGACCAGACGTACGCGGTTCTCGTCGTCCTTGGCGAGGATCGGGTTGTAGGTGCCGACCTGCTCCAGGTACTTGCCGTCGCGCGGCGCGGTCGCGTTGGCGACGACGATCTTGTAGTACGGGCGCTTCTTGGCACCACCACGCGAGAGACGGATCGAAACGGACATGAGACTTACCTTTCTATAATTCTGGGAATATTTGAGATTATCGTTTCAGGAATTTGCTGAGATCGGCCCCGCCGCCACCAAGCCCGGGGAAGCCCCCGGCCGAGGGACCGAGACCGGCACCGCCGAGGCCCGGCATCGCGGCATCGAGACCGCCCTTGCCGAACATCGCGGCCAGCCCCTTGAGGCCGCCCATCTTCTTGATCTGCTTCATGGCCTTGGACATCTCCAGGTGCATCTTGAGCAGCTTGTTGACGTCCTGGACCTGGGTGCCCGAGCCGTTGGCGACGCGGATCTTGCGCTTGGCGTTGAGCAGCGCGGGATTGCTGCGCTCCTTCGGCGTCATCGAGCCGATGATCGCGTCCATGCGCAGGAGGACGCGGTCGTCCATGCCCGACTGCTGCATCGCCGCCTTGGCCTTCTTCATGCCCGGCATCATGCCCGCCAGCGCGCCGAGACCGCCCATGTTCTGCATCTGCTTGAGCTGCATGCGCAGGTCGTTCATGTCGAACTTGCCCTGCTCCATGCGCTTGGCGAGCGCCTCGGCATCCTCGATCTTGACCGCTTCGGCGGCCTTCTCGACCATGGAGACGATGTCGCCCATGCCCAGGATGCGGTTGGCGACGCGGCTGGGGTGGAAGACCTCCAGCGCATCCATCTTCTCGCCGGTGCCCGCGAACTTGATCGGCTTACCGGTGACGGCACGCATCGACAGCGCCGCACCGCCGCGCGCATCGCCGTCCATGCGGGTCAGCACAACGCCGGTGAGGTCCACCTGCCCCGCGAACGACTGCGCGACGTTAACCGCGTCCTGACCCGTCAGCGAATCGACCACGAGCAGCGTTTCGCGCGGGGTCGAGATGGCGGCGACCGCCTTCATCTCGTCCATCAACTGCTGGTCGACGTGGAGGCGGCCCGCGGTGTCGAGCAGCAGCACGTCCACGGCCTGCAGGCGCGCGGCCTGCATGGCGCGCGTGGCGATCTCGGTGGGCTGCTGGCCGGCGATGATCGGGAGCGTGGCGACGCTCACCTGCTCGCCCAGCACCTTGAGCTGTTCCTGCGCCGCCGGACGGTTCACGTCGAGCGAGGCCATCATCACCTTCTTGCCCTGCTTCTCCTTGAGAAGCTTGGCGATCTTGGCGGTGCTGGTGGTCTTGCCCGAGCCCTGAAGGCCGACCATCATGATGACGATCGGCGGCACAGCTTCCAGATCGAGGCCGGGGGTCTCTTCACCGCCCAGCGTCTCGATCAGTGCGTCGTTGACGATCTTGACGACCTGCTGGCCCGGCGTGACCGAGCGCAGGACGTTCTGGCCGACGGCCTTTTCGGTGACGGTATCGATGAAGCGGCGCACCACCGGCAGCGCGACGTCGGCCTCGAGAAGCGCGATGCGCACTTCGCGCATGGCATCGAGAACGTCCTGCTCCTTGAGCGCACCACGGCCGCGCAGCTTGTCGAAGACGCCACCAAGGCGATCTGACAGACTGTCGAACATAGGCCGTTCACTCCTTCAAATCCGGCGCGAAACACGCCAAAAACGCCGGTGGGCGAAACCTCGCTGACCGGCGGATGCATGACCCGATAGCAAAAACGCCAGTGGACGAAACCTCGTCAACCAGCGTGTCGCAATCATGCGAAACTTCAATGTAGCGAAATGGTGGAGCCTAGCGGGATCGAACCGCTGACCTCCTGCATGCCATGCAGGCGCTCTCCCAGCTGAGCTAAGGCCCCAATCATTTCAGCAAGTTAGCCCTGGGAGGACCAACCCGTTTCCCTCGTTTTCGGCGTTTCGAAGAAGCGCCTCCGCTTGGGAGGCCGCCATCTACGGGCGGTCCGAAAACTTGGCAAGAGGAAAATTTGCGTGATGTCGATTTTTTTCGGCAGCGAGTTTTGAAGCCCGCCTCGCCGTTCAAAACCACACCTGCGCTCCTGCTCCCCCGTCATCCCCGCGAAGGCGGGTGGCCCAACTGATGCGGGTTCAACAGGAGCCGTCGGGAGATGGGTTCCCGCCTTCGCGGGAATGACTGGCGGAGCAAAAGCGCGGCAGCGTGCGCCACCGAACAAGCACCCCAGAATCAGCCGGGGCCGGTTCGCTATAAAGCGGACCAGCCCCGTGTCAGATCAGTTGTCGTGGTCTTCGTCGTCGCCGCCGGCGCCGATGCCGAGATCGTCGTCGCCGCCGAGGTCCACATCGTTGTCCGGCGAATCGCCGTCGTCATCGATGTCGAGATCCTCTTCGGCCAGATCCTCGTCCTCGGTCTCGACGACTTCCTTCTTCTTCTGGATTTCCTCGTAGGGAATCGGCTGCTTGGACTTGAGCACCGGCTCGGGGGTCCATTCGTTGCCGCATTCGATGCAGGTGACCGGGTCATCCTTGCCCAGGTCGTAGAAGCGGGTGCCGCATTTCGGGCAGCCATGCTTGGCGCCCCATTCAGCCTTGGCCATGGAAAGTCCTCGTCTGGCCCGTTCCGGATGGCGCGGGCGAAGTAAATTGCGTGTCTTGATGGGAAAGCCTGCGAACTTAATCAAGTCTCGCGAGATTAGGCGCGCAAGGCCGCATCAGGGCGCGCGCCTTGCCATAGCGGGCAGGCGCTGTCAAAAGCCGCCCCGTTTTTGCAGCATTCCAGCCTCGAAAGTCCAACCCCGTGAGCCACGACACCCTGAACATGCGCCCCCGCCGCTTCCTGCCGACCGGGCCGCTCAAAGGGCGAATCCGGGTTCCGGGCGACAAGTCGATCAGCCATCGCTCGATCATGCTGGGCGCGCTGGCAGTGGGCGAGACGAAAGTGACCGGCCTGCTCGAAGGCGAGGACGTGCTTTCCACCGCCGCCGCGATGCGCGCGATGGGCGCCACCGTGACGCGCACCGGGGAAGGCGCCTGGACCGTCAACGGCGTCGGCGTGGGTGCGCTGCTCCAGCCCGAAGCGCCGCTTGACATGGGCAATTCGGGCACGTCGACGCGCCTCTTGATGGGCCTCGTCGCCAGCCACCCGATCACCGCGACCTTCATCGGCGACGGCTCGCTCTCCAAGCGCCCGATGGGCCGCGTGATCGATCCGCTTTCCGAGATGGGCGCCAGCTTCGAGGCATCGGAAGGCGGCCGCCTGCCCCTTATCCTCAAGGGCGCCAGCCCGGCGGTGCCGATCCGCTACCGCCTGCCGATGGCCTCGGCACAGGTAAAGAGCGCGATCCTGCTGGCCGGCCTCAACACGCCCGGCATCACCACCGTCATCGAGCCGGTGCCCACCCGCGACCACTCCGAGCGGATGCTGCGCGGATTCGGCGCCGACCTCACCGTCGAGACCGATGCCGACGGCGCGCGGGTTATTTCGATCCGGGGCGAGGCCGAACTGGAGCCGCAGACCATCGAGGTTCCGGGCGATCCTTCGTCCGCCGCCTTCTTCATCGTCGCCGCTCTGGTGATCCCGGGCAGCGAAGTGCTAATCGAGAACGTCGGCCTCAACCCCACCCGCGCCGGGATCGTCGAAGTGTTGCGCCAGATGGGCGGGTCCATCGAGGAAGTGAATCCGCGCGAGGTCGGCGGCGAACCGGTCGCCGATTTGCTGGTCAGGCACTCCGCGCTCAAGGGCATCGATGTCGATCCCGCGATCGTGCCCGCCATGGTCGACGAGTTCCCCGTCCTGTTCGTCGCCGCCGCGCTGGCCGAGGGCGTCACCACCACCACGGGCCTCGAGGAACTGCGCGTCAAGGAATCGGACCGCATCTCCGTCATGGCGACCGCCCTCGCCGCCGCTGGCGCCACGGTGCGCGAGACCGAGGACGGCCTGATCATCACCGGCACCGGCGGCGAGCCGCTGGTCGGCACCAACGGCACCATCGCCACGCACCTCGACCACCGCATCGCCATGTCGATGGCGGTCGCCGGCCTTGCCAGCCGCGCAGGCGTCGAAGTGGACGACGTGCGCCCGATCGCCACCAGCTTCCCCGTATTCGAAACCATGCTGGAGGGCCTGACCGCATGATCATCGCCGTCGACGGACCGACCGCCTCGGGCAAAGGCACGATCGCCAAGGCGCTGGCGGCGCACTTCCACCTGCCGCATCTCGACACCGGGCTTCTCTATCGCGCGGTCGGCCACCAATGCGCGTTGAGCGGCGGCGACCCTGACGATCCCGAAGATGCGCTGGCCGCCTGCACGTTCGCGCCCGAACTGCTCTCCGATCCCGAACTGCGCTCCGAGGCGACCGGCGGCCTCGCCAGCCGCGTTTCGATCCACCCGGCCGTACGCCAGGCCCTGTTCGAACGGCAGCGCAGCTTCGCCACCCAGCCCGGCGGCGCCGTGCTCGACGGGCGTGACATCGGCACTGTCATCGCGCCGGAGGCCGAGGCCAAGCTGTTCGTCGTCGCCTCGGTGGAGGCCCGCGCGCAGCGGCGCTTCCTTGAGATGCAGGCGCATGGCCGCGACGCTTCGCTGGAAGAGATCGCCGCCGACCTCGCCGCCCGCGACGCCCGCGACAAGGGCCGCAAGGACGCCCCGCTGGCCGCCGCCGCCGATGCGCTGCTGATCGACACCTCCACCCTCAAGCGCGAGGAAGCAATCGCCGCCGCCATCGCCGCCGTGGACGCGCTCGTTCAGTCGGCCTGAGCGAGCCGCCTTTCGATTGCTTCGCGCAGTTCGAGCCGCCTGCCGAAGTGGAACACCGCCTCGGCCAGCACGAACAGCGGGCCGATCAGCAGACCGCGCACGTCGTCGAGGAAAGCGGGCTTGCGCCCCTCCCACTTGTGGCCGAGCAGCTGGAACAGCCAGCCCACCACGAACAGGCTTAACCCCCAGCCCAGCCAGGTCGCGGTATCCTGCTCGGCCAGCTTGCCGCCGATCACCTTGCCCACCGCAAGCACCGCCGCCATGCCGCAGGCCAGCCTGCGGTCCAGCGTGAAGTAGAAGCAGCACACCGCGACGATGGCGAAGTCGACGGCTGCAAGGCCGATGCCGGCGATCTCGATCCGGGGCCGCGCCAGCAGCACCTCGACCGCCAGCACGATCATCGGAATGCCGATCATGTGCGTCATGACATTGCGCCGGTCGCGGTGATACGCCGCATATTGCGCCAGATGGCACACGAGCCGTTCGGACATCTCTTTTCTCCCGAACGACATGATAGCGGCATGAAAAAATTCAGCCAGCGATGTTGGCGGCCCCATTGCGCGAGAAACGGAATTTCCCGCCCTGCCCCGTGAGCGCTGCTCCTGATCGAGTGAAACCATCGCCTTCGGGAAACCTTGTAATATCTCCAGCGAATAGCCATGTATTCGCCACGCTGTTGCAATTTATTTCGTCGCAACCCTGTCCAGCGGTGTCTCTTCACGATCAAAAATACTTTTCGATCGGCTTTCCTGAGACAGGAAACGTTGCCGCCATTGCCTGGATTTTGACAGCCAGTCATGCGCGGCTCGAAATGGACAACCGCATGATTGCTTATTTCCTGCTCGTTCACCGCTATCCGGCACAGTTCAAGCGGCTATTCGAGGCCATCTATCAAGCGGGAAATCAATACGTCATCCATGTCGACAAAAGCTCAGGCGAGGCCCTTGCGAATGACATTGCGTCCTTTCTGCAGCCCTATCAGGGGGTCGCAATCCTCGACCCCCAAAATGCGCTGTGGGGTGGCTACAGCCTCGTCGATGCGGAACTGCGCGGAATGGCTCGTCTCCTCGAAATGGACGGTCGCTGGACACATTACATAAACCTGTCCGGCCAGGACTTTCCTCTCAAAAGCCAGAACTACATCCGTCAATTCTTTGCAGCCAATCCGGGCAGGCAGTTCATCCGCGCGCTCGATCAGCGCCAGGAACGGCCCGACACCCTGAATCGCATCAGCCATCGGTTCACCGAAGAGCATGGCAAGCTGACGCCGGGAGCCGCCCGCCCCTACCCCGCGGGCAGCACCCCCTTCATCGGCACTCAGTGGAAGGCCGTGACCCGCAGCTTCTGCGAATATGTCTGCCATGATCGGCGAGCCGACTCGTTCAAGACATTCTATCGCAACAGTTTTATCGCGGACGAAGCCTTCTTCCAGACCGTGATGATGAACGGCGGCGACCACGGCATCGTCATGAACGACGATCTGCGGATGATAGACTGGGTCCCCGATGGTGACATCAAGCTGCGCCCGCGCAATTACGACGAACGCGACATCGACCGCTTGCGGGCAAGCCCAGACCTGTTCGCGCGCAAGTTCGACGCGGAGACCGACACCACGATTCTCTCGCTGCTCGAACGCCATCTGTGCTCGGAAGCGGCAAATATCTACCGTCCGGCAGCCGCATTTTCGAGCCTGCCGGACGTCGTCGCCGCCTGACGGCGCGCTCCATCGAACCAGCACAGGAAGAACGAACATGGCCAAGTCGCAGAAAAAATCGAACCGCGAAGTCCGCAAGCCCAAGGCGGCAAAGCCGAAGACCAACGCGTCGAAGCCGACCGAAAAGCCGGGCGTGGTCGCCGGTCTTCAAAACATGAAGCGCTAAGGGAGCAACAAAATGCGCATGTCAGCAACTTTCTGCAGAGAGCAAGAAGCGCTGCAGCGCGCGAAAGCCCTCAGCGAGCCGCTCGAAAACCGCCGGGGTATCGCGATGGCTGCAGCGAAAGCCTGGGAGGCAGAAGCCATCTCGGCCGAAAAACGCGATGCCAAACTGACCCCGCTCGACAAGCTTGATACTGCCATCGTCCTGCAGTTCGCGCTCGAAGCCGACGAGGTCGGTGAAGGCCAGCACATAGGTCCCGGACACGTGTGACGCCGCCGCTTGCGCACCGTGGTCGTTGCGGGGCCGTCGATGTCACGGGAAATGCCAAATCCCTTGCATTTCCGCCCCCTCGCGCGTAATGGCCCCGGGTCCCGAAAGGCATCTGCCTCAGGGGCGCCGCGAACGGCATCCGGCCGCCGTGGCAGTTCGGCCCCTTTGGCCCGTTTTCCTGCATGGTGCAGGCAGCGGAGAAAAGACCGGCGGATACAACCGCCAGGCCGGAAAAATCGAACGAAGGAAATGTGTTGATGGCATCTGTTGCCAATCCGACCCGCGACGATTTCGCGAAGATGCTCGACGAGCAGCTCGGCGGCGTCGCTGACGACGGCTTCGAAGGCCGCGTCGTCAAGGGCACCGTCACCGCGATCGAGAACGACAAGGCCGTCATCGACGTGGGCCTCAAGAGCGAAGGCCGCGTGTCGCTGCGCGAGTTCGCTCGTGGCGAAGACGACCACGGCCTGAAGGTCGGTGACGAAGTCGAAGTTTACGTCGATCGCGTCGAGAACGCCGACGGCGAAGCGATGCTGTCGCGCGACCGTGCACGCCGCGAAGCCGCCTGGGACAAGCTGGAAAGCGAGTTCGGCGAAGGCAAGCGCGTCGAAGGCGTGATCTTCGGCCGCGTCAAGGGCGGCTTCACCGTCGACCTCGACGGCGCCGTTGCATTCCTCCCCGGCTCGCAGGTCGACATCCGCCCCGTGCGCGACGTCACCCCGCTGATGGACGTGCCGCAGCCCTTCCAGATCCTCAAGATGGACCGTCGCCGTGGCAACATCGTCGTGTCGCGCCGCGCCGTCCTCGAAGAGACCCGCGCCGAACAGCGCAGCGAGCTGATCGACAAGCTGAGCGAAGGCCAGGTCATCGACGGCGTCGTCAAGAACATCACCGACTACGGTGCGTTCGTTGACCTCGGCGGCATCGACGGCCTGCTCCATGTCACCGACATGAGCTACAAGCGCGTCAACCACCCGAGCGAAGTGATAGCCATCGGCGACACCGTGAAGGTGCAGATCATCCGCATCAACAGCGAAACCCAGCGCATCAGCCTCGGCATGAAGCAGCTGGAAAGCGATCCGTGGGAAGGCGCTGGCGTCAAGTACCCGGTCGGCGCGAAGCTGCAGGGCACGGTCACCAACATCACCGAATACGGCGCCTTCGTGGAGCTGGAAGCCGGGATCGAGGGCCTCGTCCACGTTTCGGAAATGTCCTGGACCAAGAAGAACGTCCACCCGGGCAAGATCGTCTCGACCTCGCAGGAAGTCGAAGTGGTCGTTCTCGAAGTCGATTCGGACAAGCGCCGCATCTCGCTCGGCCTGAAGCAGGCCCAGCAGAACCCCTGGGAAGCGTTCGCAGAGCGTCACCCGGTCGGCTCGCAGGTCGAAGGCGAAGTCAAGAACGCGACCGAATTCGGTCTGTTCATCGGCCTCGATGGCGACGTGGACGGCATGGTCCACATGTCGGACATCGCATGGGGCATCTCGGGCGAAGACGCGCTGGCTCTGCACCGCAAGGGCGAGCAGGTCTCGGCCGTGGTTCTCGACGTCGATGTCGAGAAGGAGCGCATCTCGCTCGGCATGAAGCAGCTTGAGCGTGGTGCTCCGGCTGCCGGCGGCACCGGTTCCTCGGCTGAGGGCAACCTGCGCCGCGGCCAGGTCGTCACCGTCACCGTTCTCGAAGTTCGCGACGGCGGCCTGGAAGTCCAGGCTGGCGACGATGGCGCCACCGGCTTCATCAAGCGTTCGGACCTCGGCCGCGACCGCGACGAGCAGCGCCCCGACCGCTTCCAGGTCGGCCAGAAGCTGGACGCCATGGTCACCGGTTTCGACCGTTCCAAGAAGCCGAACTTCTCGGTCAAGGCCCGCCAGCTGGCCGAAGAGAAGGAAGCAGTCGAGCAGTACGGTTCGTCGGACTCGGGCGCTTCGCTCGGCGACATCCTCGGCGAGGCCCTGAAGGCGCGTTCGTAAGAACGGTCTTCGGCTTCATCGAAGCTGAAACAGTGAAAGCCCGCCCGGAGCGATCCGGGCGGGCTTTTGCTTTTGGGGAACCGCGATGCCCCGCCCGCTTTGTTTCTGCGAGCCGGGCAAGGATCGAAAACCATGCAAGCCACTCCCTTCCTCATGTTCCAGGGCGATGCGCAGGAAGCGTTGATCCTGTGGAAGCGTGCGTTTCCCGATCACATCAAGGTTACGGAACTGGAGCGCCACTCCGGCGGCGAGGCGCAGGGTAAGCTCTCCTCCGCGCGCTTCACGCTCGGCGGCACCGAGTGGCGGGTGTTCGACAGCCCGATCCCGCACGCCTTCACCTTCACCCCCGCGACCTCGATCTTCGTCGATTGCGAGGACGAGGCGCAGCTTCGCCACGCCGCGAAAGTCCTGGGCGAAGGCGGCAAGGTGATGATGCCGCTGGACGGCTACGAGTTCGCGGCTCTGTTCACGTGGCTCAGCGATGTGCACGGCGTCAGTTGGCAGCTCTCCCTGCCCTTTCCAGAGCCCGACTGAGGACCTACATCGCTCTCGCAAGGATAGCCCTCGCAAGGAGAGTGCCATGCTCGAAGTCCACCAGTTCCCCTGCCTGTCCGACAACTACGGCTACCTGCTGCACGATCCGGTGAGCCAGGAAACCGTCTGCATCGACACCCCTGACGCCGATGAATATCTGCGACAGGCGGGCCGGAAGGGCTGGCAGATCACCCAGATCTGGAACACCCACTGGCACCCGGATCACGCAGGCGGCAATGCCGCGATCAAGGCGGTCACCGGCTGCCGCGTAACCGCTCCGGCCGGGGACGCGGACAAGATCGAGGCGGTCGATCGCACTGTCGGTCAGGGCGACATCGTCACCATCGGCGACCGGCAGGCTTTCGTGATCGACGTCGGCGGGCATACCAATGGCCACATCGCCTACCACTTGCCCGGATCGTGCATCGCCTTCGTCGGCGACGCCCTGTTCGCGCTCGGCTGCGGCCGGATGTTCGAAGGCAACCCCGAGCAGTTCTGGGCGTCGCTCAAGCGCCTCAAGGCCCTGCCCGGCGAGACGATGATCTACTGCGCGCACGAATATACGGCGTCGAACGCCCGCTTCGCGCTCCATGCCGATCCCGACAACGCCGACCTCCAGGCCTACGCCGAGGAAATCACCCGCCGCTGCGACAAGGGCCTGCCGACGGTGCCGACCAAGCTGGAGCGGGAACTGCGCACCAATCCCTTCCTGCGCGCCGACGACCCCGCCCTCCAGAAGCGCTGGGAACATTCCGGCGACGCGGTGGCGACGTTCGCAGCGCTGCGCAGTGCGAAGGATTCGTTCTGACCGTGCTGAAAAGCGTCGCCGCCGCGCTCATGGCCCTGCCGCTCGCTTCCTCGCCTGCTCTCGCCGCCGAAGTCATCGTATCGCCCACGCCGCTACCGTCCTCGCATGACCGGCCGCGCGTATTCCTCGGCGGCAGCATCGAGATGGGCGTCGCGCGGGACTGGCAGGCGGACCTGATCGCCGCGCTCGCCGACCAGCCCGCGATCCTCCTCAACCCGCGCCGCCCGGACTGGGACCCTGCGTGGAAACCCGTGGCCGAAGAGCCGCATTTCCGCCAGCAGGTCGAATGGGAGCTTTCCGCGCTCGACAGCGCGGACGTGATCGTCATGTACCTCGCACCCGGCACGCAGAGCCCGATCAGCCTGCTCGAACTGGGCCTTCACGGGCGCAGCGGCAGGATCGTGCTGCTGTGCCCCGACGGCTTCTGGCGCAAGGGTAACGTCGACATCACCGCCGAGCGTTACGGCATCACCCGGGTCGCGGCCTTCGAGGACCTCGTCTCCGAAGTCCGCGCCCGGTTGAAGCGCTGGAAAGCGGAATAGCCCTTCAGGTCTCCGGGAAGGAGAGTGTCTTGTTCAGCCGCTCGATCACTTCGTCGAGCGGCTCCACCACGGTGACCGAACGCCCTTCGCCGAAACGGATGCGGGTGCCTTCGGTCACCTGGGACACGAATGTCACCTGCGAGGCGTTGATGGCGGTCGCGGTGCGGTCTGCCCCGGTTAGCTTCACGAACATATGACACCTCTCCTGCTTATTATTGGACAGCCAGACTAGTGCGGGATCATCCTTCGCGAAAGAGGGCTTTGCGAGACTGTCGGCGATACAAGACCTGACGCCCCAGCAATGAATGCGACACGTTCCAGCCATATCGCCGCGCCATGATTTCGCGCCTCGCCCACCTCGCCCTGACCGCTGCCGCCGTGTTGACCTCCAGTTCCGTTCACGCGGAAACGACACAGGACGAGCAGGCCTGGATCAATCTCACGGCGATGGGACCGATTTCCGGCGACGTGGTCTATTTCGCCGAATTCCAGCCCCGCATCGGCGACGGCATCTCGCGCCTCGACGCCCTGCTGCTGCGCGGAGCGGTGGGGGTTAAGCTCTCGTCCTCGGCCACTCTGTACCAAGGCTACGCGCATATCGTGTCGCCCGTCGACGGCGGCCGCGACATCAACGAGGAGCGCAGCTTTCAGCAGTTGAACCTCGCCCTCGGCAAGCCTTTCGGCGGCGAGTTGTCCTCACGCACGCGGCTGGAGCAGCGCTGGCGTTCGGACGGCAGCGACGTGGGCTGGCGCCTGCGCGAGATGATCCGCTACGAACACCCGCTCAAGGCCGGCAGCGATGCGGTGAATGCGTTGGTCTATGCCGAAGGTTTCGTGGCGCTCAACGACACCGACTGGGGCGCACGCAGCGGCTTCGACCAGCTGCGCAGCTTCGTCGGTGCGGAAGTGGGCCTTCCCGGCGCCTCGACGCTGGAACTGGGCTATCTGAATCAGACCATCGATCAGACCCGCGGACGCACGCGGATGAACCACGTGGCGTCCGTGACGCTGTTCTACCGGCACTAACATCCTCCCTGTCGCGAAGCGATGGGGAGGTGGCAGTCCGCAGGGCTGACGGAGGGGGTTC
>NZ_JABXWS010000024.1:41-15364 GCF_015594425.1 Novosphingobium sp. HR1a | reverse complement strand
TGTCGCGAAGCGATGGGGAGGTGGCAGTCCGCAGGGCTGACGGAGGGGGTTCTCCCCTCCACCACCCGCTACGCGGGCGGTCCCCCTCCCCATTCCTTCGGAACGGGGAGGATTCTCCGGCGTCAGAACGGCAGGTTGTACAAACGCACCGCGTTGTCCTGCAGCACCTTCTTGCGGGTCGCGTGGTCATAGCCGCCCAACACGTCCTTCAGGTGCTCCTGCACGCCCGGATAGAGCGAGGTCGGGTGCGGGAAGTCGGTCTCGAACATGACGTTGTCGACGCCGATGATCTCCAGCAGATACTTGGGCGCTATCTTCTCGAACCAGAAGGTGCAGAAGAAGTGATCGCGGAAGTAGTCCCAGGGCTGCTTCTTGAGCACATCGCGCTTGATCGGCAGCATTTCGCGGAACTGGTGCTCCAGCGCCTCGACCGCGAAGGGCACCCAGCCCGCGCCGCTTTCGATCAGGCCGATCTTGAGCTTGGGATGCCGGTCGAGGCGACCCGAGACCATCCAGTTACCCAGCGTCGCCGCGTTACCGATCGAGAACATCGTCGCCACCACCGACAGCGTCTGCTCGAACTGGAAGCCTTCCCAGGTCAGGGTGTTGGGATCAATCGCCGCGTTTAGGTGGAAGTTCAGCGGCATGCCGGTCGCCTCGCACATCTCGAGGAACGGCGTCCAGTATTCGTAATTGAAGCTGGGCACGCCGACGCGCTCAGGCGTGTCGGGCAGCACGAAGCCCTTGAGGCCGAGATCGTGGCAGCGCCTCGCCTCGGTTTCCAGAGCCTTCTGGTCCCAGAACGGCAGATGCGCCATGTTGAAGATGCGCTGGCCCGAGGTCTCCTGGAACTCGGCCGAGGCGTCGTTGTAGATCTGGATGACCTTGAGCGCGAGGTCGAGGTCACCCAGGCTCATCAGCGAACCAGCCTGCGTCACGCCGGAATTCTGGAAGCAGATCTGCGCATGGACGCCCATATCGTCCATCGCCTGCAGGCGCGCCTTGAGTTCATGGCCCCCGGGATGCGCCTGCTCCAGCTTCGGGAAGGCCAGGCGCCCGAGCAGCTTGTTGTTGTCGGCGCGAATGACGTTGCCGCCCAGCGTGCCGAAGTCGCGGTCGCCCACGAACCAGCGGTCGGTGCCGTTGACCCGCTCCACGCGGGGCATCTTGTCCTTCCAGCCCGCTGGCGCGCGGCTGGTGAAAAGGTCCGGCGCCTCGGTGATGTGGGTGTCGGTATCGACGATCTTAATACCTTCGAACATCGGGTCGAGGCCACCAGACTGCGAGGCATAATCGACCTCGCGGATCACGCCGCCTTCGCTATATCCATCCGCCGACCAGTACTTGCGCGCGTTCTGCGCCATCTCCTGGGTTTCAGACTCGGCCATCACTCAATCTCCCGAAAAACAATTGCCTCTCATTTCGCAACCGGGCCGGGTTCGCACAATCGCGCAGGGCAACGCCGGGACGATGACTGGCATTGCGAGGCGCGAGACGGCGGGATTGCGTCGCTTGTCTCGCTTGCGGCCCTCTTGTTGCGGAGCGGCCATCCCGGCATCTATTCATCCGGGAGACGAACATGCCACAATCGCGAACGCTTGACGACATCCGCGTGGACTACGAAGCGCCGGACAACGTACCGAAGGACCGCATCGTAGATCTGTCCTTCGCGAACGGCAGCGAACCTAACGACCTCGTCGATCCCTACGAGCCCTTTGCGTGGCTCAACAGCGAGGATATTCCCCGTCTGCTCTACAATCCGCCGATGCGGCATGGCCTCGGCGCGATTTCGGGCAACCAGCGCGGCAACTGGGTGGTCTCGCACTATGCCGACATCGAGCGGGTCTATACCGACAACGACCACTTCTCGAACGCCGGGACGGCCGAGTTCCAGCGCCTGATCGGCGAGACCTTCAAGTCGATCCCTCTCGCCATCGACCCGCCGGACCACCAGAAGTACCGGCTCTATCTGATGCCGTATTTCAGCCCGGCGCGGATCACCCGCGACCTTGAACCGCGCATCCGCAAGGTCGTGACCGAGATGATCGACGCCGTCGCCGACAAGGGCGAAGTGGACATGGCCTGGGACTTCGGCCGGGTCTATCCGGTGCGCATCTTCATGGGCCTGATGGGCTTTCCCGAAGAGATGTTCGAGCAGTTCCTCGATTGGGAGTGGGAAATCCTGCACTCGGGCGACCTTGCCAGGATGCAGGCGGCGCTGCGCGGAGTTCTCGATTTCCTGCGCGCTTTCATTGCCGAGAAGGAGCGCGCGCCGGACGGCCATCTCGTCTCCGCGATCGCCCATGGCCGGATCGAGGGCCGACCCCCGACCGAGGACGAGAAGATCGGCATGGTCTGGTTCCTCTGGCTCGGCGGGCTGGACACCGTGGCCGCGACGATCGCGCAGATGTTCCGGCGCATGGCGCTCCAGCCGGAAATCCAGCGCACGATCCGCGAACGGCCCGAGCTTATCAACGGCGCGGTCGAGGAATTCCTGCGCACACAGCCGATCCTGTCATCCACGCGGACGGCGACGAAGGACTTCGAATGGCACGGGGTTCAGGTGCGCAAGGGCGATTCGTTCCAGTGCCTGAACCCGGCGGGCAACTTTGATCCAGCGCGCTTCGACGATCCGCGCACGTTCGATCCGGAGCGCAAGGCCAACCGGCATTTCACCTTCGTCGGCGGGGTGCACATCTGCCTTGGCGCGCACCTGGCACGGCGCGAGTTGCGGGTACTGCTGGAGGAATGGTTCAGCCGCATACCCGAGTTCCGGGCGAAACCGGGTGCGGATACGACGGTGTTCCCGGGGCTGCTCTCGATCCGTAACCTGCCGCTGGTGTGGGATGTAAAGACCTGAGGCCCACCCCTGCCCCCTCCCGTAAACGGGAGGGGAATGAGAGACCTGCACTTTGCCCTCCCGTTTACGCGAGGGCCGCGAGACTTGTGAGCGCAGCGAACTAGTCGCAGCGGGGTGGGCCTAAACCGAAGCCCTCAACCCATCCGATAATCCGGCAACCCGTCCAGCGCATTGCGCAGCGCCTCGCTCCAACTGGTCGACACCGACTGGAAGTACGGGTCCGAAGCGTCGATCCGCCGCTCGTGCCGGGGGGTGAAGTTGTCCCGCTCGATCACCAGCAGGTCAAGTGGCAGGCCCACCGACAAGTTCGCCTTCAACGTCGAATCGAACGACACCGTCATCAGCTTCACCGCGCTTTCGAAGCTCATGTCGCGGTCGTAGCCGCGGATGAGGATCGGGCGGCCGTACTTGGTCTCGCCGATCTGGAAGAACGGTGTGTCGAAGCTGGCCTCGATGAAATTGCCCTCGGGGTAGATCAGGAACAGGCGCGGTTCCATGCCCTTGATCTGGCCCGCCACGATCATCGAGGCGCTGAAGGTTCCGGCGGCGGCCTTCTGGCCGTTGTCGGTGGCGCGTTCCTCGATGATGTCCTGCAGCAGGTTGCCCACGATCGAGGCGACCTTGAACATCGTCGGTGCCTCGAGCAGCGAATTGTGCCGCTCGGAAGGGGCCTTGGTGCGCTCTTCCAGCTGGCTGATGACCGCCTGCGTGGTGGCGAGGTTGCCCGCCGTCATGACCGAGATGATCCGCTCGCCGGGAATTTCCCAGTGGACCATCTTGCGGAAGGTCGAGATGTTGTCGACGCCCGAATTGGTGCGCGTGTCGCTCATCAGGACGAGCCCGCGATCCAGCATCATGCCGACACAATAAGTCATGGTACTACGTCAAACCCCGTGCAAACCCGTGCCGCCCGTACCCCACCGTGCGGTGAGGGTCTAGCTGCCTTGCGTCTGCTGCTGCCCGCCCTGTGCGGACTGCTGCTGCATTCCTACCCGATTCTCATCTACCGATAGATGAACGTCGAGTCGGGTTTCTCCCGCCCCCATGGCGATGCCGGTGACCGGCGCGGCTTCGGAGTAGTCGCAGCCCGTCGCCACGCGGATATAGCGCTCGTCCGGACAGATCGCGTTGGAAACGTCGAAGCCCACCCAGCCGAGCCCGGGCACATGCGCCTCGGCCCAGCCGTGGCCGGCCTCCTGCTCGACACGGTCATCGATCCGAAGATAACCGCCGACGTAACGCATCGGCACGTCGAGCATACGTCCGGCGGCGATGAAGATATGCGCGTGATCCTGACACACGCCCTTCCCGGCCGCTAGCGCCTGTTCGGCAGTCGTTTGCGAATCGGTGGTGCCCGGCACGTATTCCACCTGCTCGCCGATCACGCTCGACAGGGTGTGGAGATAACCCAGGAGGTCGGAGCGATCGGCCTCGATTCCGGCGAGGAGCTGCCGCACCTTGGGACCGGGCTTCGTCAGCTTCGTCGGCCGCAGGAAGCACCACAGCGGCATAAGCCCGAAGTTCTGGCCGACGACGCCGTTGTTGTCGACCGTCCGGACGGTGCCCTCGCAAGTCACCACCACCTCCGGCACGCCCGGCTCGATCGAGACGAGATCGACATGATTGTAATGCTGGTCCTCGTAGGACGCCTGAGTGGCCGCGCCCTCCAGCGTCATGCGCCAGTCGAGCACTTCCTGCCCGTGCGTCGACTTGGGCTTGAGACGCAGGCGCTGCAGCCCGTGAGTCACTTTACCGGCGAAGGCATAGCGCGTGGCGTGCTTGACGGTCAGGAGCACTCTTGTGCCCTCCTACTCGCTGAACCGATAATCGGCGGCGATAGCGCTGCTGATCTCGATGGTCTTGCCGATGAAATCCTGCAGGAATTCGTGCAGGCCGGTCTCGAAAATCTCCTCGATCGAGGTCTGATGCAGCCTGGCCCCCGCATCGCGCAGCAATTCGTGCGCCGGAACCTCCACACCGTATTCCTTGGCAAGCCCCGCCATGTTGCTGCGGATCTTGTCAAAGCAGAACACAAGGCTGCGCGGGAACTGCCCATCGAGGATCAGGAACTTCGCGATGCCGCGCGGGTCCATCGAACCGGCGTTGAGCCACGAATAGGCCCGGTTGCCTGCCACCGAGCGCAGCAGCGTGTCCCACTGCACGTTGTCGAGGCTGGAGCCCACCCACGCCGCCGAGGGCAGCAAGACGTAGTACTTCACATCGAGGATGCGCGCGGTGTTGTCCGCCCGCTCGATGAAGGTGCCGATGCGCGAGAAGTTGAACACCTCGTTGCGCAGCATCGTGCCCTCGAGCGCGCCGCGCACCAACGTCCCGGTGCGGCGGATCTCGCGCAGCACTTCACCCAGACTCGTCTCGCGGACCGGCCGCGCGAGCAGTTCGCGCAAGTTCATCCAGCCTTCGTTGGTGGTCTCCCACACCGCATTGGTCAGGCTGGTGCGCACCACGCGCGCATTGGTCCGTGCGTTCTCGACCATCGCCAGTACCGAACCGGGATTGTCCTTTTCGCGCAGCAGAAAATTGAACACCTGTGGGCCGGTGAACTCGCTGTGGGTTTCACAATAGGCTTCAAGCTGGCCGGTCGTGGTGAGGACCGACTTCCACTCCTCGTCCTGCGACTGGCGACTACCCCGCGTCAGCGCGAGGTGAAAGCCCACGTCGATCAACCGTGCGGTATTCTCCGCGCGTTCGAGATAGCGGCTCATCCAGTAGACGCCGTTCGCGCCTCGGCCCAGCATCAGTTCTTGCCCCTGCTCATATCCACCGCGCTCATTCGTCCAGCACCCAGCTGTCCTTGGTGCCGCCCCCTTGCGAGGAATTGACCACCAGCGATCCCTTCTTGAGCGCCACGCGCGTCAGCCCCCCCGGCGTGATGTCGATTCCGTCGGGCGATACGAGCACGAAAGGCCGTAAGTCCACGTGCCGGGGCGCGAGGCCCTCCTTGGTGAAGATCGGCACGGTCGAGAGCGAGAGCGTCGGCTGGGCGATATAGTTGCCCGGCTTGGCGCGCAGTTTCTGCTCGAACTCCGCGATCTCCTTTTTCGAGGAAGTCGGGCCGATCAGCATGCCGTAGCCGCCCGAACCGTGCACTTCTTTGACGACGAGGTCCGCAAGGTTGTCGAGCACGTAGCCTAGCGAATCCGCCTCCGAACAGCGCCACGTCGGCACGTTCTGGAGGATCGGCTTCTCGCCGGTGTAGAATTCGACGATCTCGGGCATGTAGCTGTAGATCGCCTTGTCGTCGGCGATGCCGGTGCCCGGAGCATTGGCGATGGTGACGCCGCCCGAACGGTAGACGTCGAAGATGCCCGCGACACCCAGCACCGAGTTCGGATTGAAGGTCAGCGGGTCGAGGTAATCGTCGTCCACCCGGCGGTAGATCACGTCGATCGCCTTGTAACCGGTGGTCGTGCGCATGCATACACGCCCGTCCATGACGCGCAGGTCGCTGCCCTCGACCAGTTCCGCGCCCATCTGGTCGGCGAGGAACGCGTGCTCGAAATAGGCGGAATTGTAGATGCCCGGCGTCAGCACCGCCACGACCGGCCGCTTGCCGCCCTTGTAGGCCGCCGGGGCGCAGGCCCGCAGCGAACGGGCGAGGCGGCGCGGATAGTCGGAGACGGGGCGTACCGGAACTTTAGTGAACAGTTCCGGGAACATCGCCATCATCGTCTCGCGGTTCTCCAGCATATAGGAGACGCCGGAGGGCGTGCGGGCGTTGTCTTCGAGCACCATGAAGTCGTCCGGCCCGGTGCGGACGAGGTCGATGCCGACGATATGCGTGTAGACCCCGCCCGGCGGCGTGAAGCCGATCATCTGGCTGAGGAACGCCTCGTTGTTGCGCAGCGCCTCGATCGGCAGGCGGCCGGAACGGATGATCTCCTGACGGTGGTAGAGATCCTGCAGGAAGGCGTTGATCGCCCGCACCCGCTGCTCGATCCCGCGCGTCAGCTTGCGCCATTCGCGCGCGGTGATGATGCGGGGGATCATGTCGAAGGGGATCAGGCGTTCCTCGCCCGCGTCATCCCCATAGACGTTGAAGGTGATGCCGATGCGGCGGAAGAAGCGCTCCGCCTCGGCATCCTGCCGCCTGAGCCAAGTGGTGTCCTGACCGTCGAACCATTGGCGGAATTCTTCGTAAGCGGGACGTACGGAGCCGTCCGCGTTGAGCATCTCGTCGAAGTTCTTGCTGCCCGCAGTCGCCATTGTGACTCCCTGTTGACCGATTGATGCAACAGGAATCGGGACTTGCCAAGCTGTCTCGCTGCAAGTGCGAAATAATTTTAACCAGACGGTGAAGGCGGCGAAATCAGAGCGATTCGATCGTTAATACCCTTCGTCGTCCCGGACTTGATCCGGGACGACGCGAGCACCCCCCGCACCGCCAGATCTGCTCGCAGCGCGTCGGCGCCATCGAAGTGATGCACCTGCCAGCCGAGGTCGCGCGCAGCGGCGATGTTGTCGGCATTATCGTCTATGAATAACATCGCTGCCGGATCATGGCCGAAGCGCTGTGCGGCCAGGTCAAAGATACGCGCATCGGGCTTGAGCAGTTTCTCGTCGCCCGAGACGACGATGTCTCCGAACAGGTCGAACAGCGGCTCTCCGGCGCGGTATTCATGCCAGAACGCGCTAGCGAAGTTGGTGATGGCGAAGAGCGGCACGCCGCCCGCAGCCAGTTCGCGTACGATCTCGTGGCTGCCGGGGACGTTGCCGGGGATCGTCTCGCCGAAGCGCGTGGCGTAGGCGTCGAGCAGGTCGTCGTGCCCGGGAAATTCGGCCTTGCGGGCGGCGACCATCTCGGCGAGGTCGCGGCCGCCGTCGTGCTCGACGTGCCAGTCCTGCGTGACGACGTTGGCCATGAACCAGTCGAGCCGGTCGGGCTCGACGATCAGCTTGCCGAACAGCAGGCGCATGTCCCACTCGATCAGCACCTTGCCGACGTCGAAGACGACAGCATCAATTCCACGGACAGCAGACATGACAAGACCCCCGCGATCGGCGGGGGCCTCATGCACGCGACGAAACCGTCCGCCTGTTATCGCCCGCCGAAGCGGGCGGACAGGATCAGCCCTGGCGGGCCTTGAAGCGACGGTTGGTCTTGTTGATGACGTAAGTACGGCCGCGACGACGGATCACGCGGTTGTCCCGGTGACGGTCCTTGAGCGACTTCAGGCTGTTGCGAATCTTCATGGTCTATCTCGTCCGTGTCATCGTGGCGGTTACCGACCGCCGGAAATTCGAAGTGGCGCCGTTAGTGGTAGCCCGCGACAAAGTCAAGTGTTGCGGGCCGTTGCGGGCACCCGTGCCAACGCCTATCTTCGTTCAGGCGCGGGCAAGTTGCGGCCCGCATAAGATAAAACTTGGGCGCGACGCCACCGAATTCGGACCGGAACACAATGAAATTTCTAAAAGGCGCAGGAATCGCCGCAGGGATCGCAGCCTCGTTGCTCGCTTCCTCGGCGCAAGCCCAGTACGGCCCCGGCTGGGGCGGCGGAATGGGTGGCGGCTGGAACCGGCCCGGCTGGGGCGGCTCGATGCTCGATTCGCCGCGCATGCAGACCCGGTCCAAAGATTCGCGCGAAGGTCATGTCGAAGTAAGCCGCTTCGTCTCGCCCGACGCCGCTGCGGTGGCCGAACTGGGCCATGGTCCTGTCTCGGTCGAATCGGAATCGGGTGACGGTGCCTGGGTCGATGCGGGCGCGCGCCGCGCCTACGAGGCCGCGATCGTCGATGCTCTGGTCGGCGCCGGGTACGACACGCTCCATCCCGACACGCCGCAGCCGCAGATTACCAAGCTGCGTATCTCCCGTCAGGTGCTCACCCCGGCCGAGGAAAAGCGCAGCCCCGTCAGCGGCACCGCCGCGATGGAAGTGGGCACGTACGGGCAGGCTTACGGCCTTGGCATCAACATCGACATGACCAAGCCGCGCTCGGCCCTCGTCTCCACCCGGCTCGACGCGCAGATCGTCGATCGCGCCAGTGGCAAGGTGCTGTGGGAAGGCTACGCCACGATCGCCACCCGCGAAGGCGACGACAAGTGGCCCGACGGCATGATCGCCACCAAGCTGGCGGGCGCCCTCTTCGACAACTTCCCCAAGGCCGACGCGATCGGTCCCGACAGGGTCGGCCGCGCGGGATAAGACGGAACTGCCGGGCCCGGCTGCGGGTTATATAACGTCCGCTCAGGCTGAGCTTGTCGAAGCCCCCTCGGCAGGGCACTGAGGCTGCCTTACAAGGCCCCGCGAAGAGGACTTCGAAATCATGCGCACCCTGCCCGCACTGCTTGCCCTCACCGCCGCGCTGGCGCTCAACGCCTGTGTTGCCCCGATTGGTCCGGTCGAAGTCACCCGCTTCCACGCGCCCGACATGTCGCGCCTCGGCCGCGGTACGATCCGCGTCGAGCCCGCAACCGGGCAGGCCGACAACCTCGAATTCCGCACTTATGCCGCCGCCGTGGCGCGTGAATTGACACGCATCGGCTATACCGAACCGCTTCCCGGACAGGCAGCCAGCGCGCAAATCGCGTTGCTGACGCTGGAGCGCAACACCTACCAGCCCCAGCGCTCGAACAGCCCGGTGTCGGTCGGCGTCGGCGGCGGGACCGGTGGTTATGGCTCGGGCGTGGGCCTCGGTATCGGCTTCGATCTTTCCGGCAAGCCCAAGGAGCAGGTCGAGACGCGCGTGTTCGTCTCCATCCGCGATCGCGCCGCCGCTCCGACCGCCACCGCCTTGTGGGAAGGCCGCGCCGGCTTCGTGGTGCGCGGCGATTCGCCGCTCGCGCAGGCGCCGCTCGGCTCGGCGAAAGTTGCCGAAGCGCTGTTCAAGGGGTTTCCGGGACAGTCGGGCGAAACTATTCAGGTAAAATGACCGACATCCAGATCACCGCTTCGTTCGATTCCGGCAACATCGAAGTCCTCTCCGCCTCCGGCCCCGAGGCGAGCCTCGCGATCCGCAAGGATCACGAATCGGACTTCTTCCAGTGGTTCCACTTCCGCGTCTCCGGCGCGGCGGGCCGCGAACTGGTGCTGCGCATCAACGGCCTCAACGGCTCGGCCTATCCGATGGGCTGGCCGAACTATGACGCCGTCGTCTCCGAGGACCGCGAATACTGGAGCCGCGCGGAAAGCACGTTCGACGAAAGCCGCGACGGCGGCACCCTTACTATCCGCTACGAGCCGGTCGGCGACCTCGCATGGTTCGCCTACTTCGCGCCCTATTCGATGGAGCGTCACCACGACCTCGTCGCCGCGATTGCCGGTGCTGACGGCGTGTCGCATCGCTCGCTGGGCCTGACCCTCGACGGGCAGGCGATCGACTGCCTCGACATGGGCGACGGGCCGCTGCAAGTCTGGCTCTACGCCCGCCAGCACCCCGGCGAATCGATGGCGGAGTGGTGGATGGAAGGCGCGCTAGACCTGCTCGCCGATCCCGCCAGCTCGGTAGGCCGGGAACTGCGCAAGCGCTGCACCCTGCACGTCGTTCCCAACGCCAACCCCGATGGCTCGCGCCGGGGGCACCTGCGGACCAATGCCGTAGGCGTGAACCTCAACCGCGAATGGGCCGAACCCACGGCCGGGAAGTCCCCCGAAGTGCTGGCGATCCGTGATGCGATGGACGCAACAGGCGTCGACTTCGCCATGGACGTCCACGGCGACGAAGCGATCCCGGCGGTATTCCTTGCAGGGTTCGAGGGCATCCCCTCGCTAAAGCAGGAGCAGCAGGCAGGCTATACCCTCTATGCCGACCTGCTGGAGCGCCGCACGCCCGATTTCCAGACCAAGGTGGGCTACCCACTCACCCGGCCGGGCAAGGGCAACCTGACGATGTCCACCAACCAGTTGGCCGAGCGCTACGGCGCCGTGTCTATGACGTTGGAAATGCCGTTCAAGGACCACAACCCCGCCGCCGACAAGGCGCAGGGCTGGAGCCCGGAACGCTCGGCACAGCTGGGACGCGACTGCATGGCCGCGCTGCTGGAATGGCTGGTGGAGCGCGAAACGGCCTGAGCCGCGTGGTCCCGGATTTGCTCCGGGACCACGCGCCGTGAACTGCCGAAATGACGGCGTGTAATGCGGGGGCTTCGACAAGCTCAGCCTGAGCGGATTTGAGAGAATATCTCGATGCCGCTCAGGCTGAGCTTGTCGAAGCCCCCGCCGATGGCAGGTCCTAAAGACAGCCACTAGTCCCGGAGCAAGTCCGGCACGAAGACATCCTAGAACGCCGTTCGCCGGCGCTCCTCGCGAACCGTGCCGCTTGCCCAGTGCGGCTCGGCGAGTTCCACGCCCAGCGCACCGACGATGGACTGGAGCAGTACCCAGCCCTCGCCCCAGTCGCCGCGCGGCTCGTCGGCGATCGGGCAAGCCCCCCAGTCATTTGCCAGCCGCAGCATCGAGCGCTGTGCAGAACCGTCGAGATCGGCGACGAGGAACGAGGTGAACGGCAGCGGCTGGCGCGGGCAGGCACCGAAGGCGGCCAGGCGCGGGTCGGCGCCCGGAAGGTCCACGTTGGGCGCATCGACGATCAGCGCGCCGATTACGGGGCTTTCTGCCCCGGCCACCTCGAACTCCACCCACCAGGCAAGTGCCAGCGCGGCGATGTCGTCGGTCACGATCACCACCGGCCGATCGGCACGGCGGATCGCGAGGTTCAGCTTGTTCACCCAGGTATTGCGGTGCGGCTCATCCCAAAGGCCGAGTTCCACCACGCGGCAGTGCTCGCTCCACTGTGCCCAGCGGCTCATCCAGTGTTTGGGGGTAAGCGGCGTGCCGGGCACCAGCAGGATAAGCGGCGTCTCGCGTTCAGGTAAATTGCGAAGCGTTGCCATGGGAATCTCCAGTTGATCGAGCTTCCGCCGGTCGACTCTATGTGTCCCGACTGGCCTGGAGACTATCTCAACTTGAAAGGTAGACAATAGGACATGCGACGGATGGTGCCTGCCCGTCGCCGTGTGGGACCGGGTGTTCAGCCCAGGTTCGCAGGTCCGAAGGCGTAAGGCAGCAGTTCGGAGAGCCGGGTTTCCAGCACGCCTTCGGCGCCGTCGCACCAGACCACGGGGTCAGTGCCGCCAAGCTGCGCGATCTCGTTGATGATCTGGCGGCAGCGCCCGCACGGCGTCACCTGAGGCCCCTGCCCGGCCGCGCCTGGCGCGCCGCCGGTGACGGCCAGGGCCTGCAGCTGCGGCCGGTCGCCCGTCGCCAGAATCCCGGCGATCGCGACCGTCTCCGCGCAGAGCGACAGGCCATAGCTCGCGTTCTCCACGTTGGCGCCGGTCACCAAGGTGCCGTCGGCCAGCAGCAGCGCTGCCCCGACATGAAAGTTGGAATAAGGCGCATAAGCTCCGGCAGCGGCCTTGCGGGCGGCCGCCATAAGGGTGTCGCGGGTGTCGTCGTTCATGTCGGTAGTCATGGCAGCACGACTACCCAGCGCAGCCCCCCTTGCGCAACCTCGTTGGCGAGCGAATGGTTCGCCGTCCACATCGTCCAGGGCCGGCCCGCATAGCCCGGCTCGAAGCGATCCTGCACCAGCCACAGGTTACGGTCGAGCTTGTGGGCGATGGTGTAGCGCGATTGGAAGGCCGGCGTGACCTTGAGGATCACCGGCTTGCCCGCGTGAGTTTCGACCTGATTGAGGAAGGTCATCAGCTCGCTCTCGACCCGCGCGTCGGAGACTTTCACCGGGCAGTCGTCGGCCAGCATGTCGAGTTCGACGGCGGGCGGCAGCAACTTGGCGTCGCGCGGGACGGTGGTGACGAAGTTCGCCGCTTGCGTTCCCGCAGGCTGGCATGGATCGTAGCGGTGGAGCGCCCCCACCTGCATGCCCGCCGCCTTGGCCGCCTCGAAGTTGTCCACGAAGGCCGGATCGCGCGCGAAAGCGCTGGCGCTCGCGTCGATATAGGCGAAGTCGGCGCCGATGGCCTTTAGCGACTTCCAACTGACCTCGCCGTCATCCACGCCGATCTCGACGCCTTGTAGCGGGTAGACGGCGCGCTCCGGCGTCCAGTGACGCAAGTGCCACCAGCCCCATGCCCCGGCGACGATCGCCACGAGCGCGAGGGCGCCCAGTGCGCGCCACAACAGCCCCCTGCCGCCCGAAGCGGTCCTTGTCTTGCGTGCCACGATGTCCCCTTCAGCCGCGGATATGCAGGACGCAGATCAGCGTGAACAGCCGCCGTGCCGTGGGGTGGTCGGTCTCGACCTTGCCCTGCAGGCGTTCGAGCAGCAGTTCCGATGCCTCGTTGTGGATCGCGCGGCGGGCCATGTCGATGGTTTCGATCTCCTGCGCGGTCGCCTTGCGAATCGCCTGGTAATAGCTCTCGCAGATCGCGAAATACTCGCGGATCGGCCGCCGGAATCGGGCGAGGCCGAGCACCAGCGTCTCCAGCGCCGCTCCGTTATCGGCGGTGATTTCCAGCGACAAGCGCCCGTCCTGTACCGAAAGCCGCAACCGGTAAGGGCCCTCGTGCCCCGCCTCTGATGAGCGCAAGGGCTTGAAGACATTGTCTTCTATGAGATCGAAGATGGCGATGCGCCGTTCCTGCTCGATATCGGCATTGCGCCACAGGATGGTCGCATCGTCGAGTTCGATGTGGGAGATACGCGGGTCGGCCATTACGGCACGCCCTTTACGCGGTTGCGGCATGGGCGGGCAAGTGGGCTTTGGATTGAGTGCGAAGGGGAAAACCCACCCCCAACCCCTCCCGCT
The DNA here is from genome assembly GCF_015594425.1 of Novosphingobium sp. HR1a. Classification (NCBI taxonomy): domain Bacteria; kingdom Pseudomonadati; phylum Pseudomonadota; class Alphaproteobacteria; order Sphingomonadales; family Sphingomonadaceae; genus Novosphingobium; species Novosphingobium sp. HR1a. The sequence goes on along the minus strand of NZ_JABXWS010000024.1, from coordinate 1,782 downwards.
TGCGGGAGGGGAGCGAGACTTGGGCCGCAGGCCCTAGTCGCAGCGGGGTGGGCAGCGCCGCACACAGCCCACACACATCCACAGCTTGTGGATTAATATCCCTCCCCGCCTGACTTGTTCGCGCAGCGCTGCCGGAGCATTGTCCGGCGCTTATGGTCCAGCCTGTTGCCCTTGCCCGTACCGATGGTGCGGAAGTCCGAACCCTGCCCGCGAACGTCGAGGCGGAAGCCGCGTTCCTCGGCGCGGTCCTCATCGACAACCGCGTGATCGAGGAACTGCAGACCCCGCTCACCCCGCTCCATTTCTTCGAGCCCGTCCACGGCCGCCTCTACGAGCGCATCCTGCAGCTGCTAGACCGCAAGGCGGTGGTCACGCCGGTCACCCTGCGCCCCTATTTCGAGGCCGACGAATCGCTGAAGGCGCTGGGCGGCGTCGCCTATCTCGCCCGGCTTACGGCAGACGGCCAGGGCCTGCTCGCCCCGCGTGAGCTGGCCGAGCAGATCTACGACCTTGCCCTGCTGCGCGAACTGATCTCGGTCGGCCGCAATCTGGTCGAGAGCGCGATGGATACCTCCGAATCGGTCGAGCCGATGGAGCAGATCGAGCACGCCGAAGCCGCGCTCTACAAAGTGGCCGAAGGCGCCGCGACGCAGAACGAGGCCAAGAGCTTCGGCTCCGCCACCCGCGTCGCGATCCAGGCGATCGAAAAGGCGTTCAATTCGGGCGGCCACATCTCGGGCAAGACCACCGGCCTCACCTCGGTCAACCAGAAGATCGGTGGCCTTCACGATTCCGACCTTATCATCCTTGCCGGGCGTCCCGGCATGGGCAAGACCTCGCTGGTCACCAACATCGCCTTCAACACCGCGCAGCGCTACGTCGACGACACCGTGCGCGACGGCATGCCGCACGAGAAGTCGGTGGGCGCGCCGGTGGCTTTCTTCAGCCTCGAAATGAGCGCCGACCAGCTAGCGACACGTATTCTGGCCGAGCAGTCCAACATCAGCTCCGAAGCGCTGCGCATGGGCAAGATCAGCCGTGAGGACTTCCAGTCGCTGTCCTTCGCCAGCCAGCGCCTTGCCGAACTGCCGCTCTACATCGACGACAGCCCCGGCCTGACGATCGCCGGCCTGCGCACCCGCGCCCGCCGCCTCAAGCGCCGCCACAACATCGGCCTCGTCATCATCGACTACCTGCAGCTGCTGTCCGGGTCGGGCCGCGCCAACGACAACCGCGTGAACGAGATTTCCGAGATTTCGCGCGGCCTCAAGACGCTGGCCAAGGAACTGGGCGTTCCGGTGATCGCGCTCTCGCAGCTCTCCCGTGCGGTGGAACAGCGCGACGACAAACGCCCGATGCTGTCCGACCTTCGCGAATCGGGCTCGATCGAGCAGGACGCCGACATGGTCTGGTTCGTCTACCGCGAAGACTACTACGTGAAGGCAACCGAGCCCAAGTTCCCCAGCGACACCGACGGCGTCGATGTCAAGGACAAGTGGGAGACCTGGCGCGCCAAGATGGAGGAGGTCACCGGCCTCTCCGAACTGATCATCGCCAAGCAGCGCCACGGCGCCACCGGCAAGGTCCGCCTGCGCTTCGAGGCGCGCATCACCAAGTTCTCCGACCTCGCCCCCGACGACATGCGCGCCGCATTCGAAAGCGACTGACCGCGCAAATCCTCCCTGTCGCGCGGCGATGGGGAGGTGGCAGCGCGAAGCGCTGACGGAGGGGGTAGTGCTTT